>JAICYA010000159.1 GCA_025934455.1 Rudaea sp. | reverse complement strand
GGCAAGCTCGTAGCCGAGGCCGTGCGTTTCTTGCAGTTCTCGCAAGATCAATGAAATTTCTTGACCCATGCTCATGGCGGCTCTCCTGATTCGCCGCCATCATGCGCCTATAGCGTGGGTGTGTCAAGTATATAATCGCCTTTTGTTTGCAGCGCAGCAAAAACCCTCGTAGCATGCGCGGCTCGTAATTTTTGCGCGGTTCCATGCGCGCAGGATCCAGAACCGTCCATTCGTGGGCGACTTCTCAAAAACGCGGGATTTTCGTATGCGCAGCAACTATTGCGGCCTTCTCGACGAGGCCCTGATCGGTCATGACGTCACCCTGTGCGGCTGGGTCGATACCCGGCGCGACCACGGCGGCGTGATCTTCATCGACTTGCGCGACCACGAAGGCATCGTCCAGGTCGTGATCGAGCCCGACAATGCGGTCGCTTTCGCCGCCGCCGAGCACCTGCGTTACGAATTCTGCCTGCGCGTCGTCGGCAAGGTGCGCCATCGCCCGGCCGCCCAGGTCAATGAACGCCTGCGCACCGGCAAGATCGAAGTCGTTGCCGCTACGGTCGAGGTGCTCAACGCCGCTGCGCCCTTGCCGTTCATGCTCGACGACACCACCGGCGAGGAACCGCGCCTGCGCTGGCGTTACCTCGACCTGCGTCGCCCGGAAATGCAGCGCAAGATGCGCTTGCGCACGAAGCTCGTTGCGGCGTTGCGCCGGTATCTGGATGCGCGCGGCTTCCAGGACCTGGAAACCCCGATCCTGACCCGTGCCACGCCCGAAGGTGCGCGCGACTTCCTGGTGCCCTCGCGCCTGCATCCGGGCGAGTTTTACGCGCTGCCGCAGTCGCCGCAGTTGTTCAAGCAGATCCTGATGATGGCCGGCTTCGACCGTTATTACCAGATCGCGCGCTGCTTCCGCGACGAGGCGCTGCGCGCCGATCGCCAACTCGAATTCACCCAGCTCGACATGGAGTTCGCGTTCGTCGAAGAACGTGATGTGCAGGATTGCGTCGAGGCGATGATCCGCGATGTTTTCCGCGAAGTCGCGGATGTGGAGTTGTCCAATCCCTTCCCGCGCATGACGTACGCCGAAGCGATGCGCCGCTACGGTTCGGACAAGCCCGACCTGCGCATCGCGCTGGAACTCGTGGATGTCGCCGATCGGGTCAAACACGTCGAGTTCAAGGTATTTTCCGGCCCGGCCAACGACGCCGGCGGCCGTGTCGCCGCGCTGCGTCTGCCCGGCGGTGCGAAGCAACCGCGCAAGTATCTGGATGATCTCGGACCCTATGTGGCGCGCTATGGCGCCAAGGGCCTGGCCTGGATCCGCATCGACGATCTCGCGAAAGGCCGCGAAGGCATGACCAGCCCGATCCTGAAATTTCTCGATGACGCTGCGCTCACCGGTGTGCTTGAAGCCGTCGGCGCGCAGTCCGGCGATGTGATCTTCTTCGGCGCGGGTCCGTACAAGACCGTGAGCGATTTCATGGGTGCGCTGCGCATCAAGGTCGCGCAGGATGCCGGCCTGGTCGAGAACGCCTGGAAGCCGTTGTGGGTCACGGATTTCCCGATGTTCGAATACGACCACGAGGACAAGCGCTACGTCGCCTTGCATCATCCGTTCACCGCGCCCAAGGTCGACGACATCGCCGAACTGAAGGCGAACGCCGCGACTGCGGTGTCGCGCGGTTACGACATGGTGCTCAACGGCAACGAGATCGGCGGCGGCTCGATCCGCATCCATCGCCCGGAGATGCAAAGTGCCGTGTTCGCGTTGCTTGGCATCGACGCCGACGAGGCGCAGGCCAAGTTCGGCTTTCTGCTCGAAGCGCTCAAGTACGGCGCGCCGCCGCACGGTGGCATCGCCTTCGGCATCGACCGCCTCGCCGCGCTCCTGGCCGGTACCGAATCGATCCGTGAAGTGATCGCGTTCCCGAAAACCGCCACGGCGCAATGCCTGATGACGGAGGCGCCGTCGCCGGTACCCGAAGTGCAGTTGCAGGAAGTGCACATTCGCGTGGTCAAGCCCGTAAAGGCCTGATCGGAAGTCGGCGATGAACACCGATCACGTCATCCTCCTGCACGGCCTGTGGATGCGCGGGTTCACCCTCGCCGCGCTGCGTCATCGCCTGGAAGCGGCAGGGTTTTCGGTAGAACTCTTTGACTATGCGAGCGTGCTGCGCGGTCCGGAAGTCGGTGTGGAACGCCTCGTCGCTTCTGCGCAAAAAAGCAAAAATAAAAAAATCCACTTTGTCGGGCACAGCCTCGGCGGGCTGGTGGCGCTGCAGGCGTTGCAGCGCGCGCCGGAAATCACCCGTGGCCGCGTGGTCTGCCTGGGCTCGCCGCTGCGCGGCAGTGCGGTGGCACGCACGGTGGCGCAATTCCCCGGCGGTTCGCTGGTGATCGGCAAGAGCCTCGACGTGCTCACGCGCGGCCTCGAACGCTGGGAAGGCAAGCAGGCGGTCGGCGCGATCGCCGGGCGCCTGCCGATTGGTTTCGGCTTCGCGTTTGGCGCGCTGGCCTCGCCGCACGACGGCACGGTCAGCGTGGCGGAGACGGAATTGCCGGGATTGACCGACCATTGCGTGGTGCCGGCCACGCACACCGGCCTGCTGTTCTCGCAGGACGCCGCCGAACAAACCATCGCCTTTCTGCGCGGCGCGCGCTTTGCCCGCGCCGCCTGAGCGCGGCCCGGCTTTCGCGCAGTGCTAAAATCCGCACGATGACACGCATCCTCGGCATCGATCCCGGGTCGCAGCGCACCGGCATCGGCATCATCGATGCGGATGCGGGCGGTGCGTCGCGGCACGTTTTCCATACTGCGCTGGACCTGCTCGACAACGACACCTTTCCGCTGCGCCTGAAGCAGATTTTCGACGAGGTCTGCGCGCTCATCGCCGAGCACCACCCGGCCGAGGTGGCGGTGGAGCGCGTGTTCATGGCGCGCAATCCGGATTCGGCGTTGAAACTGGGCCAGGCGCGCGGCGCGGCGATCTGCGCGGTCGTGCACTCAGGTTTGCCGGTGACCGAATACGCGGCCAAGGAAATCAAGCAGGCCGTGGTCGGCGGCGGCGGCGCGGACAAGGCGCAGATCCAGCACATGGTCGGCGTGCTGCTCAACATCCCGCGCAAGTTGCAGGCCGATGCGGCCGACGCGCTCGCGGTCGCGCTCACGCACGCGCATACGCGCGCGAGCATCGAACGAATCGGGATTCCACGGACGGCCTGGAGACGTCGTCGATGATCGGGCGATTGAAAGGGATTCTCGTGTCGAAACAACCGCCCTGGCTGGTGATCGACGTCGGCGGCGTCGGCTACGAACTCGAAGCACCGATGTCCACCGTGTTCGACCTGCCGGAGACCGGCCGCGAGGTCGCGCTGTTCACGCATTACGCGGTGAAGGAGGACACGGTCGCGCTGTACGGCTTCCTGCGCGAGGCCGAGCGCACCTTGTTCCGCACCGTGCAGAAAGTCAGCGGCATCGGCGCGAAGATCGCGCTGGCGGTGTTGTCGGGAACCTCGACCGACGAGTTCGCGCGCCTGGTGCAGGCCGGCGACATCGCCGCGCTCACGCGCATTCCCGGCATCGGCAAGAAGACCGCCGAACGCATCATCGTGGAATTGCGCGATCGCGTCGACGCCATCGCGGCATTGCCCGGCTCGGGCGCGTCGGGGCCGCGCGATGCGCAATCCGAGGCGGTCGTCGCCCTGCAGCAACTGGGCTACAAACCGGCCGAGGCGGCGCGCCTGGCCAAGGAAGCGACCGCCGACGGCGACAGCGCCGAGGCGATCATCCGCAAGGCGCTGAAAGCCGCATTGCGATAGGGGACGACGATGACGCAGACAGCCGATCCGCAATCCGAACACACGCGCAAGGCGCTGGCCGGCATGGCGCTGGGCGCGCTCGGGGTCGTCTATGGCGACATCGGCACCAGTCCGCTGTACACCATCCAGAGCACGTTCGGCGACGTCAACGCCGCGATCGTGCCTGACGTGGGCAATATCCTGGGCGTGATGTCGGTGACCTTCTGGCTGCTGGTCATGATCGTCTCGCTCAAGTACGTCGTCTTCATCATGCGCGCGGACAACAATGGCGAGGGCGGCATCATGGCGCTGATGGCGCTGGCTCAGCGCGCCACGCGCGGCAACGTGCGCGTGCGCTGGATCATCATGATCCTCGGTTTGCTCGGCGCCTCCCTGTTTTACGGAGACGGCGTGATCACACCGGCGATCTCGGTGCTGTCCGCGGTGGAAGGCCTCAAGGTGCTGACGCCGGAACTATCGCACTGGGTCGTGCCGCTGACGGTACTCATTCTGCTCGGCCTGTTTGTCGTGCAGAATCGCGGCACGTCGCGGGTCGGTGCCGTGTTCGGTCCGATCATGGTGATCTGGTTCGCGACCATCGCCGTGCTCGGCGTCATGGAAATCGTGCATCAGCCGCGCGTGTTGCTTGCGCTCAATCCCTGGTATGGGTTGGAATTTTTCCGCGTGAACGGCTGGCACGGTTTCCTCGCGCTGGGCGGCATCGTGCTGGCGATCACGGGGTGCGAGGCGCTCTACGCGGACATGGGCCACTTCGGCCGCAATCCGATTCGGCTGGCCTGGTTCGGCTACGTTTCTCCAGCGCTGGTGCTGAACTATTTTGGCCAGGGCGCCTTGTTACTCTCCAATCCCGCTGCGATCGACAATCCGTTCTACCGGTTGGTGCCGGAAGGATTGCTGATTCCGATGATCGTATTGGCTTCGGTCGCGACGGTGATCGCTTCACAGGCGGTGATTTCAGGTGCGTTCTCCATGACGCGTGAGGCGATCCAACTCGGCTTCTCGCCGCGCCTGGAAGTCGTGCACACCTCGCGCCAGACCCTTGGCCAGATTTACCTGCCGTGGGTAAATCGCCTGTTGCTGGTGCTTGTCATCGCTGCCGTACTCGGATTCCGTTCGTCGAACGCGCTGGGCGCCGCCTACGGCATCGCCGTGACCGGCACGATGTTCATCACCACCTGCCTTTCCCTGATCGTGGCGCGGCGTCTGTGGGGCTGGGCCCTGCCACGCGTGATCGTGGCCGGCATCGTCTTCCTGACCATCGACGCCTCGCTGTTCAGCGCGAACGCGATCAAGATCGAGGATGGCGGCTGGTTCCCGCTGGTGCTCGGTCTGTTCGCGTTCCTGATCATGAGCACGTGGCGGCGCGGGCGCGACCTAGTCCTGCGCGAGTTGAAGTTGACGGGCCTGGCGCTGGAACCGTTCATCGCCAGCCTCGCCGAGCATCCGCCGCTGCGCGTGCCGGGCACGGCGGTATTCCTCACCGCCAACATCAACGCGGTGCCGAGCGCGCTGCTGCACAACCTCAAGCACAACAAGGTGCTGCACGAGCGCAACGTGCTGCTCACAGTCGAGACGCTCGAATCGCCCGTGGCCGAATACGGCGAGCGCACCGAGATCACGGCGCT
>JAICYA010000468.1 GCA_025934455.1 Rudaea sp. | reverse complement strand
CGGGTGATCGTGGAACTGGTCAACGCCGGCGACGGCTACCAGGTGTGGTCGCACCATTACGATGACAACCTCAAGAACATCTTCGCGGTGCAGGACAACATTTCGGCGGCCATTTCCGGCGCGCTGAAGGTGAAATTCGCGGCCGCGCATGCCGCGAGGTCCATCAATCCGCAAGCGCACGATCTGGTGCTGCAGGCGCGCGCATTGATGGAGAAAGCCCGTAGCGCCGCGCCGTTTGAACAGGCCCGTGTGTTGCTGGAACAGGCCATCACGTTGGCGCCCGGTTACGCCGACGCCCACGCCCTATTGGCGCGCACGTTGAACGACCTGACCCAATACTCCACCCTGTCGTTGAAGGATGCCCTGCCCAAGGTGCGTGCAGAGGCCAACCAAGCGTTGCAATTCGATCCGCACAATGTGGATGCGGTCCTCGCGCTCGCCAGTGCCGATATGAGCGAAGGCAGGAACGCCGAAGCCCGCAAAGGCTTCCAGCGCGCGATCGAGCTCGACCCCAGCAATGCCTTCGCGCATCTGGATTACGCGATTCTGCTGCCGCCCAAAACGGCGCTGGCGGAGACACTGGAAGCAGTGCGGCTTGACCCCGACAGCGCCACCGCGCAAAACAACCTCGCCACCATTTATCTGAACCTTGGCGAATATGCACAGGCATTGGCGCCTTCGCTTGCTCTGGCAAGAATGACCCCACATAGCGCCGGCGTCGCGTTCGGGCTCGCGCAAATTTATGCGTTGTTGCATCGCAACCAGGACGCCGTCAACGCCTTCGACCTTGCGCAGCCCGACACGCCGCTGGGCAAGCAACTCGCTGCCGCCGGCAAACTGGCCTACCAATCCGTGCTGGACCCGGAATTGCAAGCACAGGCGTTGGCTGCGGCGGACGCGCTGCGCAAGCGGTCCGACCTCGATCCCGATTCCCTCTACAACCTTTTCATGGTCTATCTGGTGCTGGACAAGAAGGACGTGGCGCTGAATCTGCTGGATCGTTCCTGCGCACCGGCGCCGTTCGCCTGCAGCGACTTCGCCGTCAATCCGACCTACATCCCGCTGCGCGGCGATCCGCGCTTCGAGGCGTTGGAAAAGAAATACGCCGCGCCTGCGCCGTCGGCCGCTTCGCAACCGGTCGCTTCGGCGCCCTTGTCGCCATAACGCATTTCACTCCCTTCGCCTGCGAAGGGGGTCGCGCGCAACGCGCGCGGGGGGATGTGTTCCCGCGCGCCAAAGCAAACGCCATCCCCCTCAATCCCCCTTCCTGCGGAAGGGGGAAGACCAGCGCCATGCGCTAAGCTTGCGCGATGGAAATTCTCATGCTCGCCAATCTGATCGACGGAAAGCTTGCAGCTCCCGCGAGCGGCGCGTACCTGGACGTGTTCGAGCCGGCAACCGGCAAGGTGTACGCGCGTTGCCCGGACTCCGATGTGTGCGATGTCGAAGCCGCGGTCGCGGCGGCAGAGCGCGCCGCGCCGGCTTGGGCCGCATTGCCGGCGCACGAGCGCGCGAAGCACCTGCATCGGCTCGCGGACGCTTTCGAAGCGCGGCTCGACGAACTTGCGCGCGAGGAATCGCGCGATTCCGGCAAGCCGGTGACGCTCGCACGCAGCGTCGACATTCCGCGCGCGGTCGCGAACCTGCGTTTCTTCGCCGAAGCGATCACGCAATGGCCGGGCGAAT
>JAICYA010000460.1 GCA_025934455.1 Rudaea sp. | reverse complement strand
TTCGCGCAGGGTGGGCATGGCGCCAATGTCACGTTGCCGCACAAAGCCGCGGCCTTCGCATTGGTCGAGGTGCGCACGCCCATCGCGCAGAGGCTTGGTGTGGCCAACGTGCTGACCGCGCTCGCGGATGGGCGCATCGAAGCCGACAGCAATGACGGTGCCGGCTTGCTCGCCGATTTGCGCGGACGCCGCGGGGTCGATCCGGCAGGGCGCGCGGTATTGCTGCTCGGCGCCGGCGGTGCCGCCCGCGCCGCCGCGTGCGCGTTGCTCGATGCAGGCGTGGCGAATCTCGTGATTGCGAATCGAACCTTGCAGCGCGCGCAGGCGCTGGCGGCCGCGCTGGATGCGCCCGCGCGCGTGGTGCCGTGGGATTCGCTCGCGCGCGAACCGGCGTTTGATCTGATCGTCAACGCGACCTCGGCCGGCGTGCAACACACTGCGTTGCGGCTGCCTGTCGCGCTGGCGTCCGCGCGCACGGTTGCCTATGACTTGAGTTACGGGCCGGCCGCGCATGGATTCGTCGCGTGGGCGCAGCAGGCCGGTTGCATGGCCGCGTTCGATGGGCTTGGGATGCTGGTGGAGACCGCGGCGGCTTCGTTTGCACGCTGGCACGGCGTGTGGCCGGACGCGGACGCCGCATTGCGCGCCATGCAGCTGTAGGGACCCCCATGCGCAGCGGCAGCGTCCTGTCGCGCGCAAGGCGCGCTCCTACGCCGTGCGTTGCTCCAAACACCATGCTGCTTTTGTAGGAGCGCGCCTTGCGCGCGATACATGTCGTGATGCGGCGCCCGCTGGTACGCGGCAGGCCTCGACCAACACGCTACCTGTGAGCTCGTCACCCGGTTTTGCTGCATAATCCATGGCTTGCGTGTCCATTGGGTACAGGGCTGATCGGTATGGCTGACGTATTCATTTCCTACGCACGCGCCGACAAGGCCCGCGTCGCGCCGTTGGTCAAGGCCATCGAGGCCAAAGGCTGGTCGGTGTGGTGGGATCCCGAGATCTCGCCCGGACAGGAATTCGACGACCAGATCGACGTCGAACTGCAGGCGGCCAAGGCCGTGGTGGTGGTCTGGACGCCCGCCTCCGTCACCTCGCGCTGGGTGCGCGGCGAAGCGCGCGATGCCGCCGACCGCAACGTGCTGGTGCCGGTGCGCTTCGAGCAGGCGCGGCTGCCGATCGACGTGCGCGCGATCCACACCACCGACCTTGACGGCTGGAACGGAGACGCCGCGAGCGCGCCGGCGCAGGCGTGCCTGAACGCGCTGGCCGCGATGATCGCGCATTCGCAGGCCGCGCACGCCAGCGAAATGGAAGCCGCAGCGGCCCCGGCCGAAAAATCCGCGCCGCATTATTCGGTCTGCGTCCTGCCCTTCACCAACATGAGCGGCGACCCTGAGCAGGAGTACTTCAGCGATGGCATGACCGAAGACATCACGACCGACCTCAGCAAGGTGTCTGCGCTGTCGGTGACGTCCAGCAACAGCGCGTTCCGGTACAAGGGCAAGCATGTCGATATCGAAACGGTGTCCCGCGAACTCAAGGTGACCCACGTCCTCGAAGGCAGCGTGCGCAAGGCCGGGGGCCGCATCCGCATCAACGCGCAGTTGATCGACGGTGCCAGCAACAATAACGTCTAGTCCGAAAGATAATACCGCGACGCAAGCAACATATATGAGTAGCAAGATGAGAATTCGCACAAGATCGTCAAAGCGTTGCGCTAGAGCCTGCTGCCCGGCGATCGGAAGGACATCTA
>JAICYA010000411.1 GCA_025934455.1 Rudaea sp. | reverse complement strand
GCACGCCGCGTTCGGTATCCGCATCCATGTCGCGACGAATGACGCCCGCGCCGCCGTGGACGAGCAAAACAGGTGCAGCTTTCGGCGCGTTGATCGGCATTACGCCAGTATAGATTTCCGGCGTCTGCGGTTTGCCCTTGATTCACGCTGGCTTGTGTGATGCCACCTTGCGGCAGGGCAGCCAGCGAGCGGTGTGATGTCGACTGCGTAGCGCGGCTTGCCGTCGGTCTTCCCCACGAGGACGCGAAGAGGATCGCCCAGCACACCAATCAACACTGGCTTGGCCAATTCGCGTCCGGCGCGGTCGAAAATCGTGGTGGCAATGCGAATGCGATTGTTCTGAAGCGGCGTGACGATGGTTTCCACCGCCATCGTCACGAAACTCACGCGCATCGCTTTGTCGGGGGCCTGACACATCGCAATGGCAACGCGTCGTACTTCCCCAGGAGTTTTGTTGCCATCAACAAATTCGACCTTCATCGCGAGTTGATATTCCGCGGGACGAGTAACGCGATTGCTCGTTATCTGCAGGGCAACGGGCGCGGTGGCCGCATACGCCACGCCCGCACCCAGCAGGATCGAGATTCCTGCTGCGATCACGCCGCTGGCGCGGCGAACCCGACTCGGCTGGATTTGCTTCAACATGGCAATGCGCTCCGTAAGTGGATGACGAGGGGACCACGCGCAGCCCACCGGCAACGGGAACGCGGCCGACTGGGTCTTCAACATCGCATTCGCATAGCTGCGCCGCTGGCCGCGGTTTTCCCGCAGCACTCCAGCGTCGCAGGCGAGCTCCTGGTCGCGGCGCAGGGCGGACAACGCCCACCACGCCAACGGATGGAACCAGAAAGCGATCGTCACGAATTGCGCCGCGAGGCACCACCAACCATCGCGACGGCGCGCGTGCATGATCTCGTGCGCAAGGATCAACATGCGCTCGGCATGGTCGTAGCGCTCGTCGAAATCCCGCGGCACCACGATGCACGGCCGCCATGCGCCCACCAGCGCCGGCCCGGCCGAAGCGTCGGCCAGGCGCAAAACGGGCCAGCGCGACGCGGCTTCGTAGCGCACGGCGCCGCGCAACTTCATGCGATAACGAAATTGCGCGTGCACGGCGAGCGACGAGGCACCGGCAGCGCCGACAAGCCAGAGAACGCCCGTCCACAACCGCCAGTCGCCCGCGCCGGAAGCGGCGACACCGGAGACCACCCCGTCGTGCAACGTGGCGATGGAGAGGATGATCGGAGGCAGCGACGTCACCGGCGCTGCCGCATGCGGCAACAGACTCGCCAGCATCGCCGCGGGTGGAATCGACCACAACAGGAATGCGCGTTCGGCGCCGAATGCGATGCGGCACGGCTTGCGCAGCGTGGCTGCCACCAGCACCGCGACGGTAAACACCAGCAGCAGTGGCCAGCCTGCCTGGCACCACGCCGCGTCGAGTATCTCAATGTCTTTCATCATCGAGCTCCTTCAACAGCTCGCGCAATTGGGCGATGTCTTTTTTCGACAATTTGCGCTGCTCGCTGAAATGCGCGACCAGCGGCGCGACCCGCCCCCCGAACAGGCGATCGACCAGGCTTTTGCTTTCACCGAACACGTATTGTTCGCGGCTGATCCGCGGGCGATACAGATAGCGGCGCCCGTCGCGTACGGCCTTGACCGCGCGCTTCTTGAGCAGGCGGTTCAGTAACGACTTGACCGTGCCTTCCTGCCAGCCCCGTTCGGCCCCGACCTGATCGAGGATGTCCTGGGCGCTGAGCGGCTCCTTGTGCCACAACGTTTCCATCACGGCGGCTTCGGCATCACTTATCGACATGATTTCGTTTACACGTGTGAACGTGACGCACTGTTTACACCCGTAAACGGAAAACTGTCAAGCGACCCTCCGGCGGACACGCTTTCAGCCGTTTTCGGATTTCGCAGCCAATGCGGGTTGCGCCGGCCCCGGCAACGCCGCATCCGGCGGCTGCGCGGCCGGGAAATGCGCGGTTGCGGTGGTGCCCTTGCCCAGCGTGCTTTCCAGCGTGACCTGCCAGTGGTAGCGGTCGGCGATGCGGCGCACGATCGCGAGCCCGATGCCATGACCGCTCCGGCCGGTGCGGCTGCCCCGGTAGAACGGCTGGAAG
>JAICYA010000146.1 GCA_025934455.1 Rudaea sp. | reverse complement strand
TGCTGATCTGCCGCACCGAATTCAGCCTGATCGCGCTGATCGGCGTGATCTTGCTCATCGGCATCGTCAAGAAAAACGCGATCATGCTGATCGACGTGGCGCTGGATGCCGAACGCAATCGCGGCATGAGCGCGCACGACGCGATCTTTCACGCCTGCCTGCTGCGCCTGCGCCCGATCCTGATGACCACGCTCGCGGCCATGCTCGGCGCGATGCCGCTGGCGCTGGGTTTCGGCGAGGGCAGCGAGATGCGCCGGCCGCTCGGCATTTCCATCGTCGGCGGCCTGCTCGTCAGCCAGGTGCTGACTCTGTACACGACGCCGGTCGTATACCTCTACCTCGACCGCTTCCGCCTGTGGTGCAAGCGCGGCTGGGCACGCATTTATCGCGCGCCGGTGGGGAGTACGCCCGCGGCGGCGCGCTGACTCAGCTTGCCAAGTGCGCTTCGAGGAACCACAGCGCCTTGTCCAACTCGCGCGATATGCCGGTGAACAGGTCCGAGGTGTCGGCGTCGCCTTGCTTGGCGGCCGTGTCGATGGCTGCGCGTGTCGACTTGGCGAGCTGCGCATAGCGGTCGGCCAGCGCGGCGACGGCTTTCATGCCATCGATGCGGCCATCCGGGAATTCCTTCAGGCGCGAGGCTTGCGCCGCCATGCGAGCGGTGCCGTGCGCGACGCCGGCAAGCGAGGTGATGCGCTCGGCGATGTCGTCCACGGGTCCTTCGAGTTCTTCGGCAAACTTGTCGAACAGCTCGTGCAGGGCGATGAAATGCGGACCGGCCACGTTCCAGTGCGCCTGCTTGACCTGGGTTTGCAAATCCAGCGTGTCGGCGAGGTGCTGGTTGAGCAGGGCGACCATGCTCGCGCGCAGTTTCGGCGCGATGTCGATGCGGGTACTTTCGTGCCTGGCCATGACCATCTCCTTTTCGGGGGTGTGCGCACACTATAATCCGGCGCTGTGCAAAGAAAAAATCGAATCTTGCGATGCGTTCGATAGGATGCATCTATCGCCGTGACTGTGCCGCATCGTGCCAACCCCGAGCTCGCCAAGCGGCTCGATGAAACCCTGCTTGTCGAGCGGCGCGCGCTGGCGCGCGCGCTGGACAAGCTCGGCGCGCATCCGGATGACGCCGCGCTGGCCGCGTGGCGTGTGCGCGTGGATGCGGCGCGTGCGCGCTACGCCGCGCGTGCGGCGAGCGTGCCGCCGGTCCGCGTCGACGAATCCCTGCCGATCGCGGCCAAGTCCGACGAAATCGTGCGCCTGATCCGCGCCCATCAGGTCATCGTGCTGGCTGGCGAAACCGGTTCCGGAAAAAGTACACAAATTCCAAAACTGTGCCTTGCCGCCGGGCGCGGCGTGGCCGGGCTGATCGGCTGCACGCAGCCGCGCCGCGTCGCCGCGCGCAGCGTGGCGCGCCGTGTTGCCGTGGAACTCGGCGTCGATCTCGGCGGGATCGTCGGCTATCAGGTGCGTTTCGCGGATCAATCCAGCGAACGTACGCTGGTCAAGTTCATGACCGACGGCATCCTGCTTGCCGAAACGCAATCCGATCCCTGGCTCAACGCCTACGACACGATCATCCTCGACGAGGCGCACGAACGCAGCCTCAATATCGATTTCCTGCTTGGCTTCCTCAAGCGCCTGCTCGCGCGCCGACGCGACCTCAAACTGATCGTGACTTCGGCGACGATCGACACGCAAACCTTCTCGCGCCACTTCGGCGATGCACCCATCGTCGACGTCGAAGGCCGCGGCTATCCGGTGGAAGTGCGCTGGCGGCCGCCGGACGAGCGTGGCGACGCGAGCGCGACCGAACAGATCATCGCCGCTCTCGACGAGATCACCGCTGAGGATCCGCGCGGCGACGCGCTCGTGTTCCTGCCCGGCGAGCGCGAGATTCGCGACGCGCACCTGGCCCTGACCCGGCGCCGCTACCGCGCGACGGAAATCCTGGCCCTGTACGCGCGCCTGTCGGCAGCCGAGCAGGATCGCGTGTTCAAGCCCGGCAGCGCGCGGCGCATCGTGTTGGCGACGAACGTGGCGGAAACCTCGCTTACAGTGCCGCGCATCAAGTATGTCGTCGATACCGGCAGCGCGCGGGTCAAGCGCTATTCGCCGCGCAACCAGCTCGAGCGGTTGCACATCGAACCGATCTCGCAGGCCGCCGCCGACCAGCGCAAGGGCCGCTGCGGCCGCGTCGGCCCGGGTGTGTGTATACGTTTATACGCCGAGGGCGACTTCGCCGGCAGGCCGTCGTATTCCGATCCGGAAATCCTGCGATCGTCATTGGCCGGCGTGATCCTGCGCATGCTGAGCCTGAAGCTTGGCGAGGTCGAGAAATTTCCCTTTGTCGAGGCGCCAAACCCGCGTGCGATCGGCGATGGCTGGCGCAGGCTTGCTGAATTGCAGGCCGTCGACGAACACCGGCATCTCACGGACATCGGCCGCACGATGGCGAAGTGGCCGATCGACGTCGCGCTGGCGCGCATGCTGATCGGGGCGCAACGCTCGGGCAGCCTGCGCGAATTGCTGATTCTGGTTTCATTCCTGTCGATCCAGGATCCGCGCGAACGGCCGGCCGACGCGCGCCAAGCCGCTGACGCCGCGCATGCGCCGTGGCTGGATGCGAAATCCGATTTCGTCACGGTGCTGAACCTGTGGCATGCGCATGCACTGGCGCACGAAGAACTCACGCAATCGAAATTGCGCGACTGGTGCAAGGAGCGGTTTCTCTCGTATTTGCGCATGCGCGAATGGCGCGAACTGCACCGACAGTTGTTGCTGATTGCGGAGGAATCCGGCTGGAAGCAAAACGCGGAAGGCGCGGACTTCGAGGCCATCCACGGCTGTCTGCTTTCGGGCTGGCCGACCCAGGTCGGGCGCAAGGACGAACGCGGCGACTACCGCGGCACGCGCGAACGCCGCTTTCGTGTTTTTCCCGGATCGGCACTGGCGAAAGCACCGCCGCAGTGGATTCTTGCCGGGCAGATCATCGACCTGCAAAAAGTATACGGAATGCTGTGCGCGCGCGTTGAACCGGAATGGATCGAACGTGCCGCCTCGCACCTGGTGAAAAAAAGCTGGCGCGATCCGCACTGGTCGCGCAAGCGCGGCGCCGTGCTCGCGTTCGAGCAGGTCACGCTGTACGGATTGACGCTGGTGGAAAAGCGCGCCGTGCAGTTCGGCGTGCAAGACCCCGCCACTGCGCACGCCGTGTTCGTGCGCGAGGCGCTGGTGCGCGGCGACATCGATTGTCGTGCCGATTGTGTGCGCGCGAACGCGCGCGTGCTCGCGCAGGCGCACGAGCTTGAAGCCAAGCAGCGCCGCGCGGGGCTGGTCAGGAACGAAGACGAACTCGCTGCGTTTTTTGCCGGCAAATTGCCTGCGGACGTCTTCACTGCGGCGGCATTCGACGCCTGGTATCGCCGCGCGGCGCCGTCCGAACAGGCCGCGTTGCGCTGGTCGCTGGACGATGTGCTCGCAAACCAACCCGGGTTGCGCGCGGCGGATTTCCCGTCGGCGCTGGAATTCGCCGGCCACCGCCTGAAACTCGAATACCGCTTCGTGCCGGGCGATGCCGCGGACGGCGTGACGCTGCACGTGCCGCTCGCGTTCGTCAACGCGGTCAATGCGCAGCGCTGCGAATGGCTGGTGCCTGGATTGTTGCCGGACAAGGTCGCCGAACTGATTCGCGGCCTGCCAAAGTCGCTGCGCCGCAACTTCGTGCCGGCGCCGGATTTCGCGCGCGCGTTCGCCGAATCCGAATCGCCGCGCGATGCGCCGCTGGTGGCCGTGCTGGCGCAGTACCTCAAGCGGGTGACCGGTGTCGATGTCGGCGCCACGGATTTTTCCAGCGTCGAGCTGCCGATGCATTTGCGCATGCGATTTCGCGTGTTCGATAGCGAGTCTCAAAACAGCAGTGGCCAGACGTTGGCGGAAAATCGCGACATCGATTCGCTGCGTGCGCAATGGGGCAGCGCGGCGAATGCCGCGTTCTCGCGCCGCACCGACAGCGAACTCACGCGCGAGGAAGTCGTTGAATTCGATTTCGACGAGATTCCAGCCGTCGTCACCAGCGCAGGCGGACTCGCGGCATACCCGGCCCTGGTCGATCTCGGTGAATCCGTCGCCTTGCGCGTGTTCGAGCGCGCCGATGAGGCCCGGGCCGCACATGCGGGAGGCGTCGAACGCCTGTTGCGGCGCACGCTGCGCGAGGCGATCAAGCAGGCGCGGCGGCAGTTGCCGATCGAGCGCCAGCTCGCGCTCAAGTACGCCGGCATCGCCAGCGTCGATGCGCTGCGCGAGGATATCGTCGAAGCGACACTGGTCGATCTTTTCATGGCGCGCGACATGGATCTGCGCACGCGTGCGGCATTTCGCGACGCCGGTGCCGAGTTGGCGCGTCTGCTGTTTCCGGCGACGATGGAGCGATTGAAGATCGTCGAGGAAATCCTTGCCGCCTACGCCGAACTGTCGCCCTGGCTCGAGCCGCCGCTGCTGGGCTATGCGCGCGCCAACTACGATGATCTGCGCGAGCAACTCGATGCACTGGTGTATCCGGGCTTCGTGCGCGACACGGAGGCGGCGCGCCTGTCCCAGTTTCCGCGTTATCTCAAGGCCATGCGCCTGCGCGCCGAGCGCCTGCGCCAGGACGCTGCGCGCGACCAGGCGCGCATGCTCACCGTGCGCGTCTACTGGACCGAGTACCTGAAAATGTCGGCGAGCGGCGCGTCGAATCGGGCGCTCGCGGAATTGCGCTGGCTGATCGAGGAACTGCGCGTGTCGCTATTCGCGCAGGAACTCAAAACCGCCGAGCCGGTGTCGCCGAAACGGTTGGCGAAGTCGATCGAATTTCTGCGCGGCGCAAAGTGATGCGTGTACCGGCACGATGCCCGGCGTTGCGATGAACTACTTCGTCCTTTCAACGCGCACGCTGTCGCTGCAACCGGCCACATACATGAGCCAGCTGCCCATCAGCGTCGGCTTGATCGTGACCTTGGGATTCTCGGATTTTCCGCATTGACGGCCACCCGATTCGGCCTGCTTCCATTGCTGGCCGTTGTCGAGCGTGAACACGCTCTGGCCGTACCAGCCGGTGAACTCGCCGATGATGTGCGCGTCGAACGCTTCACGCGCCGAGTCCCGCGGATAGAACACCGGCTGGCCCGATGGCGTGACATAGGTCGTTTGCGTTCCGTAATGCGCCCGCAGCCAGGTGTTGAGGGACTTGAGTTCGTCGGGCGAGAGCTTGTCCAGGCCCGCGGCGTGGAATTCGCCTTGCGACATGCGTTCTTCGAGCGAGGAGAATTGTTCGGCACGGGCGAAACCGGCGAGGCAAAGTACAAACATCAAGGCGAACGCAAGGCGCATGATCGTTCCAGTAGGGGATTTCGGACGCCGGCCATTGTAGCGGCTTCGCCCGGTTCTGCCAGCGCCTGCGGTGTCGCGCGCAAGCCCTTGAGGTAACTGCCTTTTAACAAGCCTGGCTTTGGTGCGATGGTATACTCGCCGCCAATCGGCAAGACATTACCTTCGGGCCGCGACGTGACGATCACTGCCGCGGCTCGTGCTATAAGCGGGCCGCTCTATCGTGAAGCGGCCGAGAATCGGGATTCGGAGTGAAGATTTCAATGCAGTTTGCGCGTTTGGCAGTTCTGGTGGGTTGTTCGGTGCTTGCGTTTGCACAGGCAGAGGTTGCCGCTCAC
>JAICYA010000276.1 GCA_025934455.1 Rudaea sp. | reverse complement strand
GTGTCCTTGTTCTTGCCGATGTTGATGCCCAGCACGCCACGCCAGTGCGCGCGTTCAACGTTGCGCGCCAGCGCGTCGACGCCGAGGTTGTTGAAGCCCATCCGGTTGATGAGGGCTTCGTGCTCGGGCAGGCGAAATAGGCGCGGCCTGGGGTTGCCAGGTTGCGGGCGCGGCGTGACCGTGCCGATCTCGATGAAGCCGAAACCGAGCGCGGCGAGTGCGTCAATGTGTTCGCCGTTCTTGTCGAGACCGGCGGCGAGGCCGACGGGGTTCGGAAAATCGATCCCGAACGCGCGCACCGGCAGATTGGCCGGAGGCGGCTGCGCAACGCAGCGCAGCAGGTGACTGCGCTCGGCGACACCCAAACCGTACAGGGTTACACGGTGGGCAGCTTCCGCTTCCAGCGCGAACAGGAGCGGCCGCACGATCGTGTACATCGTCAGCGGAACCCCGCAAAGGCAATGACGCCGAGTGCCAGCAGGATCAGGAAACCGAGCGCGATGATGCCGCAGACGATCTGGATCCAGCCGAGGATCAGGCCGGTGAGCGCGAGGCCATCACCCTCAACGGTGCCGGGCGGCGCGCGGCGGATTTCCGCGCGGGCCGAATGTCCGCAGATGACCGCGACCAGGGCGCCGATTCCGGGCAGAAAAACGTAGGCAAGGATGCCGAAGATCAGGCTGACGATCGCGAGCGAGCTGGTGCGTGGATACACGGTGTTCATGGCGGTGCGTCCGGGTGGACTGCGGTTATGGTCGCACGGCAGCCGGCGCCATGTGCGGGTTCAGAAGCGGAGTGATTGGCCGCCATCCACCGCCATGATCTGGCCGGTGATCCAGCCGGCCATCGGCGAGGCCAGGAACAGCGCCAGCTGCGCGACTTCGTCCGGCGTGCCGAAGCGGCCAAACGGAATCGTCGCCAACACCTTGGCGTATTGCTCGGGCTTTTCGTGCTTGCAGCGATCCCACACGCCGCCTGCAAACTCGATCGAGCCGGGGGCGATGGCGTTGACGCGGATGCGGTCGGCGGACAGCGCCAGCGCCTGCGTGCGCGTGTAGTGGTTGAGCGCGGCCTTCATCGCCGCGTAGGGCGGGCCCATCGTGCGTGGCCGGAATGAGCCGATTGAACTGGTGTGCAAAATCGATGCGTGGGCTGATTGCTTGAGGTGCGGCAGGGCGCAGCGCGACGCGCGCACGGCCGCCATCAGATCCACGTTGAAGTCGATCAGCCACGCTTCGTCGTCGTCGCGGAAACCATAACCCGTGGCGTTGTTGACCAGCACGTCGAGGCCAATCATGGCTTCGGCGGCGGCCTCGATCCAGCGTTCGATTTCGTCGGGCTTGGCAAGATCGCAACGGTGCGTGTGCAACCGGCTGGCGTGGCTGGCCGCGTCGTGGCGCAGCGCGTCCAGCCCTTCCTGTCCGCGCGCGCACACGCAAACCGTGGCGCCGGCGTCGAGGAAGCCCAGCGCAATCGCGCGGCCGATGCCGCGGCTGCCGCCGGCGATGGCGATGCGGTAGGCGCTGAAGTTGAAAGGACGTACGGTTTGCAAGTTTGGTGTCATGGTCGATGGCGTAGGAGCGAGCGCGCTCGCGACCGAGTTGTCTCGTCGCCTGCACGCAGGCTCCTACCTTGCCTGTCTGGATTTACAGATCGAACTTGATGCCCTGCGCCAAGGGCAACGCATCCGACCAGTTGATGGTGTTGGTCTGGCGCCGCATGTAGGCCTTCCACGCGTCGGAGCCCGATTCGCGTCCGCCGCCGGTTTCCTTCTCGCCGCCAAACGCACCGCCGATCTCGGCGCCCGAGGTGCCGATGTTGACGTTGGCGATGCCGCAATCGCTGCCGGTCGCGGCCAGATAACGCTCGGCGGATTTCAGGCTCTGGGTGAAAATGGACGACGACAGGCCCTGCGGCACGTCGTTTTGCATGTGGATCGCGTCATCGAGCGATTTGAACTGCATGACGTACAGGATCGGCGCGAAGGTTTCGGTCTGCACCAGCTCGTCGGAGTTTTGCACGCCGGTGATGATGGTGGGTTCGACGTAGTTGCCCTTGCGTTCGAGCACCGAGCCGCCGCTGACGATGCGCGCGCCGCTCGATTTCGCCGTCTTGACCGCGTGGGCGAACTGCTCGACCGCCTGCCTGCTGTTGAGCGGACCCATCAAGGTGCCGGGGTCGGTTGGATCGCCGGTCTTTTTTTCGATTTGCTGGTAGGCGTGGCGCAGCTTGCCCAGCACGTCGTCGATGATCGACTCGTGCACGAACAGGCGGCGGGTGGTGGTGCAGCGCTGGCCGGCGGTGCCGACGGCGCCAAACACGATGGCCGGGATCGCGAGGCTGAGATCGGCGGAGCGGTCGAGGATGATGGCGTTGTTGCCGCCCAGCTCCAGCAGCGAGCGGCCCATGCGCGCGGCCACGCGCTCGCCGATGGCGCGGCCGACCTTGGTCGAACCGGTGAAGCTGATCAGCGCGACGCGCTTGTCGTCGACGAACTTTTTCGCCAGCTCGGCGCCGGCGTCGTTGAAGAGGTAGAAGATTTCCGGAAAGCCGCCCGACTTCAACGCCGCATTGCAAATGCGGATTGCCGCGATCGCCGACAGTGGCACCTTGGGCGACGGCTTCCAGATGCATACGTTGCCGCACACCGCCGCGATGAACGCGTTCCAACTCCACACCGCAACCGGGAAATTGAATGCGCTGATGATGCCGACCAGGCCCAACGGATGCCACTGCTCGTACATGCGGTGGCCGGGCCGTTCGGAATGCATCGCCAGGCCGTACAACATGCGCGACTGTCCGACCGCGAGATCGGCGATGTCGATCATTTCCTGCACTTCGCCGTCGCCTTCGGGTTTGATCTTGCCCATTTCCAGCGCCACCAGCGAACCCAGCGCATCCTTGTGTTCGCGCAGGGCATGGGCGCACAGGCGGATGGCCTCGCCGCGCTTGGGCGCCGGTGTGTTGCGCCATTCCGCGAATGCCTTTTGCGCGTTGCCAACGAGGGTTTCGTAATCGGCGGCGCTGGTCGCATAGACCTTGGCCAGCGGCTCGTTGGTGGCCGGGTTCAGCGGTTCAAGCACGCCGGCGCTGGCGGCCTTCGACCACTCGTCATGGCCAAGAAACGTACCCGAATTGGCGTCGGCCAGGCCGAGCGCGGAAAGGATGGGATTGGACATGTTTGCTCCTGTCGCCGCGTGCGGCGAATGTCGTTAATTCAACTGGCTATTGTAGCAGTGCCGCCACCTTGGCCCGGCGTGCGGATACCAAGCCAACGCGCACGAACACGCCGCCGGTGCCGATACGACACCCGCGCAAACGACGCGCTGACGACGATGCTGGCCGCTGCCGGCACGAGCATGGCGACCCCGGCCCGATTCGAACGCGCGACCTGCCGCTTAGGAGGCGACCGCTCTATCCAACTGAGCTACGGGGTCTGCGACGCGGGATTATCGCAGGAACCGCGCAACAGGTCGTCCGGACGCGCGGTGTGGAAGTGCCGCTTGAACGGCACGTC
>JAICYA010000035.1 GCA_025934455.1 Rudaea sp. | reverse complement strand
GAACTGCCATCGCTCGCGACGATTTCGAGCTGGGTTGCATCGCCGCGTCTTCACGCCGTCTGCATGCTCTGGTCGGCAGACTGCGCCGCTCGCCTCAGAGCCCGCCCATGAGAACTGCACTTCTGGCCTTGATCGCCGTGAGCCTGCTCGGTTGCGCCGGCTCCGCCACGCACCCTGCGCTACCGGCGAAGGACGCGCTCTACCGCGAGTTGGGCGGGACACCGGGCATCACCCAGGTCGTCGACATGTTTCTGGTGCGATTGAACGCGGACGCGCGCATCAACACCCTGTTCGTGCACGTCGACCATGCCGACCTGCGCCGCCTCGTGATCGAGCAGTTGTGCGCGGCGACCGGCGGGCCGTGCGTCTACAGCGGACGCAGCATGGAGGAAGCGCACAGCGGCCTGAATCTCACCGAAGCCGATTTCAGCGCGTTCATGGGCGACCTGGTCGCGGCGATGGACGAAGGCAAGGTGCCGCTGGCGCAGCAGAACCGGCTGCTCGCCCTGCTCACGCCGATGAAACCGCAGATCGTGGGACAGTGATCCCTTGTGGCGCAGTGATCAGTGCGGAGACTGCGCGCCTGTCGTCGTCGCTGCAGACGTCGCGGGTGACGCCGGGCACACCACATCTTTGCGTGGTGCGTCGGCGGGCGGCGGTGAATACGCCTGGCCGATGCGCGGCAGGCGCGAGGCGAGCGGCAGCACCTTGCCGTTGAGGCGCCAGTCGTAGATCACGGCGAAGGCGAGCACGCGCGCGACGTATTCGCGCGTTTCCTTGTACGGAATCGTTTCGATGAAGAAATCTGGATCGAGCGAATCGCGCGCGTCGATCCAGCGTTCCACCGGATCGGGGCCGGCATTGTAGGCTGCGCTGGCGAGCCACGGACTGCCGTCGTAGCGCAGCGCCATGTTGCCCAGGTACCGCGTGCCGAGACGGATGTTCAAATCCGGGTCGAATAATGCCGCCGCGCCGGAGAACGACACTCCGAGTTGCCTGGCCAGGTGCTTCGCCGTACCCGGCAGCAGCTGCATGAGGCCGAACGCGTCGGCGCCGGAGCGCGCATCGGTGGTCCATGCGCTTTCGGCGCGGATGATGGCGTAAGCCCAGGTCGGATCGATGCCGGCGCTGCGCGCATCGCGCACGATGTCGGCGCGGCGTGCCAGCGGAAAGCGCAGCTCGTAATAGTGCAGGTCGTCGCCGCGATTGAGCGCGTAGACGGCACGGTCGTGCCAGCCGCGATCCGACGCCAGCACGATCGCCTGCTTGCGCTGCGCGCCATCCAGCTGCGACAGGGCGAAATCCCATTCGCGCCGCGCCTGCGGCAGGCGGTCGATGGCGAAGAATTCGAAGGCGCGTGCCAAGTCCGGCTGTTGGCGCAGTTGCTTGTCGATGGTCGGATCCGCCTCGATCTGCTGCGGGCAAATCGTGTACGGCAGTTTGAGCCAGTCCGCGGCGAGAAAGCCGTGGAAGTTCGCTTCGCGTGCGACCGCCGCGAAAATCGGCGTGGCTTCGTCGCTGCGCTCGAGTTTCACCAGCACGCGCGCGCGCAGATAGCGCCAGCGCGCGTCGGACTTTTGCGCGGCGCTCATCGTGTCCAGCGCGGCGAGTGCGGCTTTCCAGTCCTGCATGGCCACGGCGCTACGCACGCGCCATTCGCGGCTGGTGTCGTCGTCCGCCGCGGCAGGCAGCGCGACCAGGCGTTGCAGCGCATCTGGCGCGTAGCTCGATGCGCGCTGGATCGCGATCGTGCGCAGGATATTGCCGCGCTGGTCCGCATCGAAATGGAAATGCGCGGACAGTTTGGTCCATAGCGATTCGGCCGCGTCGCTGTCGCGCCGCGCCAGGCGCGCGAACGCGACGGTTGCCGCTTGCCGCGTGTGCGTGGTGTCGGGCCATGCGGCAGCCTTGTCGAGCGTGCCCGCCGGATCGCGGATCGCGGCGGCGATGCGCTGCGCGTCGGCACGGGCGCCGCCATCGAGCATGGCCGCGAGCGTGTCGACCAGCCCCGCGTGGCCTGCGTCAGCGGCCATGTCGATGCGCTGCCAGATCAGCGCGGAGGTCAGCTTGTCCCTGGCCCAGGCGGACACGGCATCGCAGGCATCCGGCAGCGGCTGTGCCGCAAGCCACAGCGGCTCGACATCGGCATGGAAATCCACTTTCTCGCCGAGCGCGATGCGCGCGTGCACGGCGTGGCATTGCAGCGTGGTACTCGCGCCATCCGGAGTATACAAATGCATGAAATCGCGCCAATCGCCGCGCCGCGCGAGTTCGGCGAGGTAGGCCTCGCGCCACAATTTTGCCGGCAACGAGTCCGGCCAGGCGGCGAGGAATTTTCGTGCTTCCGGTTGCTGCACGTCCTGGATGCGCCGCTGCAGGGAAGCCAGTTCCAGGTAGGGGAACAACGGATAGCTTTCCAGTCCGGTGGCAAGCCTGCGCCATGCCCCGGCCGGGCCGTGTTGTGCCGCTTCCCAGACCAGCGGAAAACGCGCGCGCTGGTTGGTCAGGTCGTCGGCTCGGGCCGCCAGCGGCATGGGCAGGGCGGCGAGTGCCAAAATCAACGAGACAGTATGCAAGTATGGACGTCTAAACATGTTTTTGGCGGTACGCGGTGCGCGGCAAAGTTTAGCGGAATGCGGCGTGCAAGGTCGTGTCTTCCGGCGCGCTAGCCAAAGCGTGGGCGCATGTGCCATGATGAGGCGATGATTACACTTTTTTTACACTTCCGGCCCGGGGAATGCGGGCCGGAATCTCGCATGGGTTCCATCGAATCCTTAACCACAGGAGGTTGTGTATGACTCGCTTCAACCCGCGTCTGCTTGCCGCCGGCATATCCGCCGCATTGGGCGGCTTGATCCTCTCCACGGTCGCCACGCCGGTCCTGGCCCAGAACAAGCCGGGCGACGATGTGCAGAAGCTCGAAGCAATCGAAGTCACCGGTTCGCGCATCAAGAAAGCCGAAATGGCCGACCAGACGCCGGTAGTCACGATCAGCGCACGCGACATCGCGCAGACCGGCCTCGCTTCGATCGGCGACGTGATCCAGCAGTTGTCCGTGAGCGGCTCGGCGCTCAACACCAAATTCAATTCGGCGGGCAACTTCGGTTTCGCGCCGGACGGCTCGGGCGTAGGCTCGGGCTCGACCACGATTTCCCTGCGCAATCTCAACGCCAAGCGCACGCTCATCCTTGTCGACGGCCTGCGCTGGGTGAACGAATCTTCGGCTTCGGGCGTGTCCGCCGCGGTGGACCTGAACACGATCCCGGCGGGCGTCGTCGATCGCATCGAGATCCTCACCGATGGCGCCTCGGCGCTGTACGGCTCGGACGCAATCGCCGGCGTGATCAACATCATCACCAAGAAGGGCCAGGACGGCGGCGCACTGCATGCCTACTACGGCGATTATTCGATCGGTGACGGCAAGACCGCGAACGGCGACATTTCCTTCGGTGGCAAGGGCGACCGTTACAGCTTCTTCGTCGACATCAGCCATTACAAGCAGAACCGGATCAGCTCGGCCGACTGGGCACAGGCGGGTGCGGAATGCGTGCCGGGCACGGGCCTGGACAACTGCTCGTCGGCCACGCCGTTCACGCGCGTCCTGTTCGACGTGCCCGGCGGCGGCGATGTCGTGCGCTCGGATGGCACGACGATTTGTCACGACGGCTTTTGCAGCATAACCGCCAACGGCGCCGCCGGAGCGGGCGGGCTGCAGAATTTCCCGGACGGGTATCACCACTTCGTGGGTGGTGGTGCGAACAGTGATCGCTTCAATTTCGCCCCCTACAACCTGCTGCTGACGCCGTCGGAGCGCACCGGTTTCTTCGCCCAGACCGATTACAAGCTCACCGACGACATCCACTGGTACCTGAAGGGTCTGTACAACACGCGCAAGTCGGTGAACCAGGCTGCGCCCGAACCGATTTTCCTCGGCCAGGCGTTCTGCTTCCTGATCGACCGCTGCTACACGGTCAGCGTGGACAAGACCAATCCCTACAACCCGTTCGGCTTCACGCTCGATTCGAGCAGCCCGGATTTCGGCCTCGGCCGGCGCCCGATCGAGGGTGGGCCGCGCATCTTCAGCCAGCAGGTCGACACGCGCTACTTCGCGACCGGACTGACCGGCAGCTTCGGCTGGAACGAGCACAACTTCAACTGGGACGTGAACGTGGTGCGCGCGGACAACAACGCGGACCAGGACGTCACCGGCACCTACAACATTGCGCATATCGCCGAAGGCGTCGGGCCGCTGTCCGCCTGCCAGGCCGATCCGAACTGCGTGCCGATCAACCTGTTCGGCGGACCAGGCACGCTGACGCCGGACATGCTCAACTACATCCTGTACCACGAGCACGACACCAGCCATCAGGCGTTGGGCGTGGTCACCGCCAACCTGTCCGGCGACCTGTTCCAGTTGCCGGCCGGTGCACTCGACTTCGCCACCGGCTACGAGCATCGCAACCTGTCCGGCACCTACCAGCCGGATTCGGTCGTGGTCGCCGGCGATTCCAATGGCGTGCCGTCCAAGCCGACGGCGGGTGGCTACAACGTCGACGAGTTCTACGTCGAATTGAACGCGCCGCTGGTTGCAGACGCGCCGTTCGCCAAGGCGCTGAATATCGACGTCGCCTCGCGCTATTCGGATTACTCGACGTTCGGCAGCACCACCAACAGCAAGGTCGGTTTCCGTTGGCAGGTGAACGATGACCTGACCTTCCGCGGCACCTGGGCGCAGGGCTTCCGCGCGCCGTCGATCGGCGAGTTGTACGGCACGTTCTCGCGCTTCGACGCAACGCTCAACGATCCTTGCAATCACGCCACCGGCCAGCTCGCCACAAACTGCGCGTCGTTGGGCGTGCCCGATCCAGCCAATTACGAGCAGTCCAACTCGCAGATTTCGGTGCTGACCGGCGGCAATCGCAACCTGCAGCCGGAAAAATCGCGCAACACGACATTGGGCGGCGTGTACAGCCCGTCGTGGGCCGAGAACACCAGCTGGTCACAGAAGCTCGACTTCGAGGCGACCTGGTACAAGATCAACATCAAGGACGCGATCCAGGCCAAGGATGCGCAGACCTTGCTTGATCGCTGCGCCGCAACGCTGGATCCGGCGTTCTGCGGCGTGCAGGATCGCAATGCGGCCGGTTACATCGCCTTCCTCAACGACACGCTGGGCAACCTCGGCCGCGTGGAAACGCAGGGCTTCGACTTCGGCGTGACCTGGGTCGGCCCGGAGACCGGCTGGGGCCGCTTCGGTGCGAGCTGGCAGAACACCTACGTCGACAAGTACAGCGCGGTCGATACCACCACGGGGCTTGCGGAACCCGATGGCGTTGGCGTCGAAGTGCACGATAGCGGCATTCCGCGCATCCGTTCGACCCTGCGCCTGAACTGGAGTCTGGGCGAATGGTCGGCTGGCTGGTCGATGCGCTACGTCTCGGCGCTGACCGAAGATTGCGCAGCGGCGGGTGGTGTCGATGATAACGGCAATCCGAACTATGCGATCTGTCCGAATGCTGTTCGGCCAACCGCGCAGTTCCCGGATGGCTTCCACCGCCTCGGCGCGACCACCTACCACGACGTGCGCGCGAGCTGGAACGTTCCGGTCAGCATGCCGCTCACGGTGTCGGCCGGCGTCAACAACGTGTTCGCCAAGGATCCGCCGGTGTGCCTGTCGTGCTCGCTCAACGGCTACGACGCATCCACCTACGACCTGCCGGGCCGCTTCTGGTACGTCGAGGCGAGCCTGAAGTTCTGATACAACAAAAAATCACGAAGCAACATTACGGGCCGCCACGTGCGGCCCGTTTTTTTTTCGGGATATATTCTTGCGTTCGTCCTTAAACGCGAGGATCACGAAGCGGGCGTCCTGCCCGCACTTTTCACAAGGGCGGCAACTTGATTCTTGCCGCCAGCGGCAAGTGATCGGACACCGGGTGCGGCAACGTCCACAAGCGTTCGACCTCGATGCTGGACGAAGTCAGGATGTGGTCGATCGCCCGGCGCGGCTGCCAGCTCGGGAACGTGGCGGGTGCGGCGGCGTGTGGTGGCACGAGCGCGGTGCGGCGGAACAAAGGCGTCAGTTCGCGGCTGTGCGCCGGGCAATTCAGGTCGCCCATCAGCACCACGTTTTCGTGCGTGCCGATCAATTCGGCGAGGAAATCGAACTGGCGCCGGCGCGCCGCCGGGCCGAGTGACAGGTGCGCGATCACGACGACGAGTGCCGCGTCGTCCTTGCCGAATTGCACCCACAGCGCACCGCGACCCGGGATGCGTCCGGGCAGCGGGTAGTCGCGCACTTCCTCGGGCGCAATGCGCGTGAGCAGGCCGTTCGCCGAGGCTGCGAAACGCGCCACCTTGCGGTTGGGCTGGTGGCTCCAGTACGGAAACTGCGCTGCTTCGGCGAGGTATTGGGTCTGGTTGACGAAGCCCGAACGCAGGCTGCCGGCATCGGCTTCCTGCAAGCCGACCAGGTCGAAATCGGCGAGCAGCCCCGCGAACTTGTCGAGATTGCTGCGCTTGCCGCGCGAGGGCAGTACGTGCTTCCAGCTCTGGGTCACGTAGTCGCGGTAGCTGGCCATGCTGCCGCCGGCGAGTATGTTGCAGCTGAGCAGGTTCAGGTGCTGGTGCAAACCCGCGGGCGCATGGGCGTGGCGGACATCGGCGCACATGAGCACAGGCTATGCCGCCGGCGATTTCGTCGCAAGCGGCATCTGTCGTTCGACGAGGTTATTTGTGCGCGGCGTGATGCTTTGACGCCAGTTCCTGATCGACCAATTGCAGCGCGATTTGCACCATCTGCTGGAAGCCGATGCCGTGCTCGGGATTGGCGGTGACGCGGTACTTGCCGTCGATGATGAGCGTGGGCGTCGAATCGACCTGCCATTCGCGCACCTTCTGGTTGCCGGCCGACATTTCGCCTTCGATCACGAACGAGGTGGCTGTGGACAGGAACTCGCCGGGACTCGCGCCGTAGTTGGCGTAGAACAGATTGGCCAGGTCCTGGATCGTGCGCAGCGGTTCGTGGTCGCGGTGAATGGCGTCGAACAGCGCCTGGTGCGTCTTGTCGACCAGACCCATCGACTGCGCGGTGTAGAAACCGCGTGCGTAGGGTTCCCACATCGCATTGAACACCGCGGGCAGCAGCGCGAACTTCACGCCCTTGGGCAACTTGCCCTTGAGCTCGTTCGCGTAGGGCTGGAAATCTGCGCAGTGCGGGCAGGCGTAGGAGAACACCTCGGTGACCACGACCTGATCGCCCGGAGTCACCTGCGCAGGGGTGATCAGCAGGTAATCCTGGCCGGCGACCAGCGCGGGCTTGGCAGGCGCCTTGGCGGCATCCGCGCTGCCTTGTGCCTGGCAGCCGCCGATGAGGATCATCCCGGCCAGCAAAATCAGGGCTTGCTTCAACATCGTGTTCTCCAATCAGACGAGCGGCTATGGGACTGCGCAAGAACGCGCAAGTTCCTCGCAAGGTTACTTGCCGGCTTCCTTGTTTATCAGAAACAGAACGAGTTGCTCGGCCTTGTCCCAACTTCCGCCCGCCGAGACCGTGGTCAGGCGGTACTTGCCGTTGACGACGATCGTGGGGGTCTGGTCGACGCCGGTCGCCTTGACGAAGGCATCGGCCTGTTTCATGCGCGTGTTGATCGTGAAGGAATTCGCCGTGGCGACGAACTGTTCGGGCTTGACGCCGTACTGCGCATAGAACTTGGCCACGTCTTCGATCGACGGCAGCGGGCTCTTGATGCGGTTGTTCGCGTCGTAAATGCCCAATTCCTTGGTCTTCCACACGGCGTCGAACATCGCATCGTGCGATTTTTCCGCGATGCCGAGCGCCTTCGCGGTGAGGTAGGCGCGCTGGAACACGACCCAGTCCTCGGATGGATTGAACGAAGCGGGCACGAAATCCATTTCCGCGTTTGCCGGCAACTTCTTGCGCAGCGCATCGACGTAGGTGTGGGCGAAATTACATGCCGGGCAGCCGTAGGAAAACACTTCGGTGACTTCGATCTTGCCGGGCGTCTGCGTCGGCTGCGGCGGATCGATCACGAAATAGTGCTTGCCCGCTTCCCATTGTTGGGACGCGGCATCCTGAGCCATCGCGGTGGCGGAAAAGAGGGCGAACGCGACAAGGGCGACGAGACGTTTCATGGCTGCGCTCCGGTCACTTCGCCGCGGTGGACGCATCCACCGCATGCAGGCCTTCGACATAGCTCGCCAGGGCGCCGATTTCGGCGTCGGAGAGTGGCTTGGCGATCGCCTCCATGATCTTGGTGCGCTCGTCGCCGCCGGCGGAGCCGTCGCGGAACGCCTTCAGGCGCGCGGCGACATAGTCGGCATGTTGGCCGGCCAGTTGCGGATACTCCGCGCCCGGATTGCCGCGGCCGTCGGGGCCGTGGCAGGCCATGCAGGCCGGCACGCCGTCCTTCGCGTCGCCGCTGCGGAAGTAAGCTTCGCCTACCGGCACGAGTTTGGCGTCGGCCACCCCGGGCAGCGAGGTCTTACTGGCGAAATAGGCGCCGATGTCGCGCCTGTCCTGTTCGCTCAGCGGAGCGGCGAAGCCGAGCATGATCGGATTGGCGCGCTTGCCCGACTTGAACATCTCGAGCTGGCGTGCGATGTAGCCGGCCTGTTGCCCGGCAAGTTTCGGATACTGCGCCGAGGCCGAGTTGCCGTCCATGCCATGGCAGGCCGCGCAGGCGGCGGTCTTGGCCTGGCCGGCGGTGGCATCGCCGGGTTTGAGCGGCACTTCTGCCGCTGGCGTGGCGGCGGGTGCCTGTGCGGCGGGCGCCGGGGCGGGATTCGGAGCGGAAGCAGGTGTCTGTGCCGCCAGCGAGCCGGCGCCAACCAGCGCGGAAAACGCAATCACAAGCCGAAAACTCATACACTTCACTCCTGAAAGCGCTGACCGTGCACCAGTGCGCGGACACAAGGCGGGAATTATCCCAGCCGCTACAGGGACGGTCAAACACCATGGCGATGCCCAGCAATCCTTTCCGTGCCGCGCAATTCGCGACGAGCGCGCCCGATCCGCGTCGCCTGCCGCCCGACACCGGCGTCGAAGTCGCTTTCGCCGGGCGCTCCAACGCGGGCAAATCCAGCGCCCTGAATGCGATCTGCGACCAGACGGGCCTGGCGCGTACGTCGAAAACGCCAGGACGCACGCAATTGCTCAACGTCTTCATCCTCGACGCGGCGCGGCGCCTGATCGACCTGCCCGGCTACGGCTACGCGAAAGTCCCCGAGGCGATGCGCGAGAAATGGCGGCATTCCATCGACTCCTACCTGCGCGAACGCAAGTCCCTGCGCGGCGTCGTGCTGATCATGGACGCACGCCATCCGCTCAAGGATTTCGACCGGCAAATGCTCGGATATTGCGCGGGAGTCGAATTGTCGTGTCATATTCTGCTGACCAAATCCGACAAGCTCTCGCGCAGCGAAGGCATGCGCACGCTGGCGGCGGTGCGCGCGGAGTGCAAGCGCGAGGATTGGAACGCGACCGCGCAGCTGTTTTCGGCGCAGGCCAAAACCGGGCTGGACGAGGCACGCGCAGCGATCTCGGCCTTGCTTGGCGCCTGACCATCCCCATATTGCGCGCCTTGCCGAAGGAAAAAACATGTCCGGCCCCAGCGCAGTCAAGGAAACCCCGATCGCGAACCGCGATCAGCTCGTGGAATACATCGCCTCTGGCGTGCGCGCGAAAGCGCAGTGGAAGATCGGCACCGAGCACGAAAAATTCGGTTTTCGCCTGGATGATTTGCGTCCGCCCACGTACGAAGGCGAGCGTGGCATCAGTGCGCTGTTGCGCGGCCTCACGCGCTTCGGTTGGAAGCCGGTCGAAGAGAACGGCAATGTGATCGCGCTGGCGCGCGGCGACGCGTCGATCACGCTGGAGCCGGCCGGCCAGCTCGAACTATCGGGTGGCCAGCTCGACACCGTCCACGACACCTGCTGCGAAGTCACCTGCCATCTCAAGGAAGTACGCAGCGTCGCCGACGAATTGCGGCTCGGTTTTCTCGGCATGGGCTTCCAGCCCAAGTGGCGGCGCGACGAAATGCCATGGATGCCGAAAGGGCGCTACAAGATCATGCGCGACTACATGCCCAGGGTCGGCGCGCTCGGCCTGGACATGATGACGCGCACCTGCACGGTGCAGGTCAATCTCGACTTCGCAAACGAAGCGGACATGGTGAAGAAGTTCCGCGTCAGCCTGGCCTTGCAGCCGGTCGCCGCGGCGCTTTTCGCCAATTCGCCGTTCACCGAGGGGAAGCCGAACGGGTTCCAGAGCTATCGCAGCCACGTCTGGACCGATCTCGACCCCGACCGCTGCGGCATGCTGCCGTTCGTGTTCGACAAGAGCTTCGGGTTCGAGCGCTATGTCGACTACCTGCTCGACGTGCCGATGTACTTTGTCTACCGCGAGGGCCGCTACATCGATGCCAGCGGCCAGTCGTT
>JAICYA010000496.1 GCA_025934455.1 Rudaea sp. | reverse complement strand
CGGCGTATCCAATCGTGGTGACGGCGGCAGCGGCGACTTGACCTGGGAACAAAACGGCGAGGCTTTCCGCTTCACCGTGCGCGCGCCGGTCACCGGCAAAACGTGGACGCTGCGCGGCGATGCCGGACACGCCGTGCTCGAAGGCGTCGATCCGCAACCCGACACCGGCAACGACGCGCAACGCCTGCTCCACGACCGCCTCGGCTGGGATGTGCCGCTGGCGGATTTGCGCGCCTGGGTGCGCGGATTGCGTGCGCCGGGGTCGACTGCGGCTGTGCAATACGACAAAGCGAATCTTCCCGCCGTGATCGAGCAGGACGGCTGGCGCGTGGAGTACCGCGACTGGTTCGCCGACCACGATCCGCCGCTGCCGCGCAAGGTGTTCGCGAGCCGCGCCGATGCGCGCGTGCGCATGGCCATCGAAAGCTGGAAAGTCGATGAGTGACGGTTGGACCACTTGGCCTGCACCGGCCAAGCTCAATCTTTTTCTGCACATCGTCGGTCGCCGCGCGGACGGTTTTCACCGCATGCAGACGGTGTTCCAGTTGCTCGATTGGGGCGACACGATCCGTCTGCGCGTTCGCGAGGACGGTGTCGTAGCACGCGTCGCCGGATTGGAAAATGTCGCTCCGGAAAGCGATCTGGCGATCCGCGCGGCGCGAGACCTGCAATCCGCGGCCGGCTGCAAACTCGGCGTGGACATCGCCGTGGAAAAACGCATACCGACCGGTGCAGGTTTGGGCGGCGGAAGTTCGGATGCCGCGACGGTACTGGTCGCGTTGAACGTGCTGTGGAATACGCGATTGTCGGAAGACGCGCTGGCCGAAATCGGCCGCGGGCTCGGCGCGGACGTACCGGTGTTCGTGCGCGGCCGCTCGGCTTGGGCTGAAGGCGTGGGCGACGAATTGACGCCAGTGGATTTGCCAGTGCGATGGTTCGTCGTCGTCGATCCCGGCGTGGCGATGCCGACCCGCGAGTTGTTCCAAGCCCCTGAATTGACTCGCGACACGCCGACGACGACAATATCGCGCTTCCTTGCAGGCATGGAAACGGCGAACGCATTCGCGCCCGTGGCGCGTGGGCGTTTTCCACAGGTCGCGGCGGCGCTGGATTGGCTCGGTCGCTTCGGCGAGGCGCGGCTTTCCGGCAGCGGGGGATGCGGTTTCGTCGCGGTGGAATCGCGGCGCGACGCGGAAGACATCGTGCGCCAATGTCCGCCGCACTTCCGCGCCTGGACGGCGCACGGCGTGAACCGCTCGCCGCTGCACGAAGCGCTGGATTTCAAATAAAGACGGTGGGCCGTCGCCAAGCGGTAAGGCACCGGGTTTTGATCCCGGCATCCGCAGGTTCGAATCCTGCCGGCCCAGCCATTTTCCGGAATCGCTAGAAACGTGTTGGCGCAGGATGCGCCAGAGTTATCGCTTTTGCATCGCTGGAATCGCGCGACCAGGCCGTTGTCTACACCCGTCGCACGCGATCGCGGTACTTGCGCACGTTGTTCCCGTCGATTTGCGATTTGGTTGTCCCCTTGACCTCGCCAACCT
>JAICYA010000450.1 GCA_025934455.1 Rudaea sp. | reverse complement strand
CGATCCTGATCGAGCGGATGATGGTGGCGGGGAGCTGATCAGCTCTCGCGCTCGGCCACGTAGCGCGCTAGATTAGCGAGTTCCTGCGCGCGTTCGCCGAGCGGTGCCAGCGTGGCGATGGCCGCGTGCGTGAGTTGCGCCAGGCGCTCGCGTGAGGCGCCCATGCCGAGGATCGCGGGATAGGTGGGCTTTGAATCGGCGGCATCCTTGCCGGCGGTCTTGCCGAGCGTGGCGCTGTCGCCTTCTACATCGAGGATGTCGTCGCGGATCTGGAAGGCGAGGCCGATGGCGTGGCCGTATTCGTCCAGCGCGGCGAGCGTCGCGGCGTTGGCGTTGGCGTTGCTGGCGGCGAGCGCGCCAAGGCGCACGCTGGCGCGGATCAGCGCGCCGGTCTTGTGCTCGTGCATGCGATCGAGTTCGTCCGGGGTCAACATCGTGCCGACGGCGGCGAGGTCGAGCGCCTGGCCTCCGGCCATGCCGTGCGAGCCACAGGCGGCGGCGAGCGTGCGCAGCATTTCCACATGCGTGCCCGGATCGTGCGCCTTGTCCGCGGCCAGTAGTTCGAAGGCCAGCGCCTGCAGCGCGTCGCCGGCGAGGATGGCCATTGCTTCACCGAAGACGACGTGGCAGGTGGGACGGCCGCGGCGCAGTGCGTCGTCGTCCATCGCCGGCAGATCGTCGTGGACCAGCGAATAGGCGTGGATGATTTCCACCGCGGCGGCGGAGGCATCCAGGGCGTGGAACGGCGCGCCCAGCGCGTTGCCGGTCGCGTAGACCAGCACCGGGCGCAGGCGCTTGCCACCGCCAAGCACGGCGTAGCGCATGGCGCGATGCAGGGGTGCGGGCGCCTGTTCTTCGGGCGGCAATGCACGTGCCAGCACGGCGTCCGCACGCGCGCTGAAATCGATCAGCGCCGCGGGCGGTTCAAGGCGCTTCCGGCTCAAAGTCTTCGGCTTGGTCGGGCTGTTCCGGATCGGACAGCAGTTTCACGCGCATTTCGGCCTGTTCGAGCGCGCTCTGGCAATTGCGGTACAGGGCGACGCCGCGTTCGTAGGATTTGAGCGAATCGTCCAGGCTCTGTTCGCCCTGTTCCATCTTGCCGACCAGCTTCTCGAGTTCGTCGAGGGATTTTTCGAAGTCGGCAATGCGATTGGATTCGACAGGTTCGGAAGGCTTGGGGTCGGAAGGTTTGGCGTCAGTCTTGCGCATGGCGCGCAAGCTACCGCAGCGGCTCGCAGGAATCAATCGGCCCGCGTGTCGCCGCGGCGGGTCGCATGCAGCCAGTCGCGATGACGGCGCAATTGCGTGTCGTCGAAGGTAACGCAAGGCCGGCGATCGTTCGCGGCAAGCAGTTGGCGTTCGAGTTCGGCGACGTGGAAATGCGCGGGTTCATCCAGACCTGCCTCGCGCAGCCAGCGCCGCAGCACCGGATCGCGCAAGGCATCCGGCAGGGCCAGCCAGCCGCGCCAATCCAGCGTTGCCGGTTCGGCTCCGCGCAAGCTTGCCAGCGCGGCGTTGGCCTGTGCATCGATGAAATCGGCGGCGGCGCGCAGCCAGGTCGCGCTGTGCGCCAGCGCCGCTTCGGCCTGCGGCCAGTGTTGGGTCAGGCGCGGCAGGATTTCGTGGCGCAGGAAGTTGCGCGACAGGTGCGTGTGCGCGTTGCTCGGATCCTCGACCCAGCGCAGGTCATGCGCCTGCGCGTACTCGACCAAGGCAGCGCGTGGCAGATCGAGCAAGGGGCGCCAGAGGTATCCCTTCCCGCATTCGCGCAACGCCCGCATCGCGCCGAGGCCTTCCGGACCAGCGCCGCGCAGCAGCTTG
>JAICYA010000223.1 GCA_025934455.1 Rudaea sp. | reverse complement strand
CTCGGCGCCGCCGAGACGGCCCGAGCAGTTGATCCGGATGCCCTCGGCGCCGAGACGCATGGCCGACTGAACGGCCCGCTTCATGGCGCGCCGAAAGGCGACGCGGCGCTCGAGCTGCTGGGCGATGGACTCGGCCACCAGCTGCGCGTCGAGTTCGGGTTTGCGCACTTCGGCGACGTTGATGTGGGCGGGCACGCCCATCATCTTGGTCACTTCTTTGCGCAGCTTCTCGATGTCTTCGCCCTTCTTGCCGATCACCACGCCCGGACGCGCCGTGTGGATGGTGATGCGCGCGGTCTTGGCCGGACGCTCGATCTGGATCTTCGACACGCCGGCCTGGGCCAGCTTCTTGTGCAGCAACTCGCGCACCTTCAGGTCGGCGGCAAGGTACTGCGCATATTCGCGCTTGGTGGCGAACCACTTCGAGTTCCAGTCCTTGGAAATGCCGAGGCGGATACCGGTTGGATGAACTTTATGACCCATCGTGATTTCCTCAGCTGCCCACGACCACGGTGATGTGGCTGGTACGCTTGATGATTTGCGAGCCACGGCCCTTGGCGCGGGCATGCATGCGCTTCAGGCGCGGACCTTCGTCGACCATGATCGTGGCGACCTTGAGCTCGTCCACGTCGGCGCCGAGGTTGTTCTCGGCATTGGCGACCGCCGACAGCAGCACCTTCTTGACCAGGTGCGCGGCCTTCTTGTCGCTGAACTTGAGCAGGTCCGTGGCGCGTCCGACCGGCATGCCGCGCACCTGGTCGGCGACCAGGCGTGCCTTCTGCGGCGAGATGCGCACGCCACGCAGGATGGCTTTGGCCTGCTGCGCGTTTTCTGTGGTTTTGGCTTGCATAGTCATCTGCCTTTTACTTCTTGTCCTCGGCAGCCTTCTTGTCTGCCGAGTGGCCCTTGAAGGTGCGCGTGGCGGCGAATTCGCCGAGTTTGTGCCCGACCATGTTCTCGTTGACCAGAACCGGTACGTGCGCCTTGCCGTTGTGCACGGCGATCGTCAGGCCCACCATTTCCGGCAGGATCATCGAACGGCGCGACCAGGTCTTGATCGGCTTCTTGCTGTTGCTGGAAGCCGCGGCCTCGACCTTCTTCAGAAGATGCAGGTCGACGAACGGGCCTTTTTTCAGTGAACGTGCCATGTGTCAGTACCTATTTTTTGATGCCGCGAGGACGTGGCATCAGCCTCTGCGATCGCGCACGATGAACTGGGTGGTGCGCTTGTTCTTGCGCGTCTTGTAACCCTTGGCCGGCTGGCCCCACGGCGACACCGGATGCGGGTTGCCCTGGCCGGCTTTCGCCTCGCCGCCACCGTGCGGATGGTCGACCGGGTTCATCGCCGCGCCGCGAACGGTCGGGCGGATGCCGCGCCAGCGCTTCGCACCGGCCTTGCCGAGCTTGCGCAGATTGTGTTCGGAGTTGCCGACTTCGCCGATCGTGGCGCGGCAGTCGGCCGGCACCTTGCGCATTTCGCCAGAGCGCAGGCGCAGGGTGGCGTAGCCGCCTTCGCGCGCGACCAACTGCACCGAGGCGCCAGCGCTGCGCGCAAGCTGCGCGCCCTTACCGGGCTTCATTTCGATGCAGTGGATCGTCGAGCCGATCGGGATGTTGCGCAGCGGCAGCGTGTTGCCCGCCTTGATCGGCGCGTCGCGGCCGGCCATCAGCTGGTCGCCGATCGCCACGCCCTTCGGCGCGATGATGTAGCGGCGCTCGCCGTCGACGTAGCACAGCAGCGCGATATGCGCGGTGCGGTTCGGATCGTACTCCAGGCGCTCGACGCGGCAGGCGATGCCTTCCTTGTCACGCTTGAAGTCGATGATGCGGTAATTCTGCTTGGAACCGCCGCCCTTGTGCCGCGTGGTGATGCGGCCATAGTGGTTGCGGCCGCCGGTCTTCGCCTGCGACTCGGTGAGCGGCGCGTACGGATCGCCCTTGTACAGCCCCGGCGTCGACACGCGCACCATGGCGCGGCGTCCGGCGGAAGTGGGCTTGACTGTAATCAGTGCCATTGTCTTGATTTCCCGATGGATACGGCGCTTACGGCTTGGCCGTCACGTCGATGGTCTGGCCTTCGGAAAGGCGCACGTAAGCCTTGCGCCAGCCCTTGCGGCTGCCGGCGCGGAAGCGGAACGACTTGGTCTTGTTCTTGACGTTGACCAGATTCACGGACACGACCTTGACGTTGAACATCGCTTCGACCGCGGCCTTGACGTGGCTCTTGTCGGCATCGGCGGCGACTTCGAACACATACTGGTTGTGTTCGCCCAGGCGTGCGCTCTTTTCCGAGATGTGCGGCGCACGAATCACGCCGAACAGGTTTTCGTTCTTGATTTGCGTGCTCATGCCAGCCACTCCTCGATCTTCTTGACCGAATCGACGGTCATGACCACATTGTTCGCGTCGACCAGGCTCACCGGATCCATGGCGGCGACATCGACCACCGCGACCCGCGGCAGGTTGCGCGCGGATAGGAACAGGTTCTGATCGACGTTTTCGGTGACGATCAGGGTGCGCCCGGTGAAGTCCTTGAGCTTGGCGCTCAGGCCCTTGGTGCTGGCCTTGTCCATGCCGAACGACTCGACGACCTGCAGGCGGCCCTGGCGGTTGAGCTCGGACAGGATCGTCTGGATCGCGCCGCGGTACATCTTCTTGTTGACCTTCTGCGCGAAACTGCGCGGACGCGCGGCAAAAGCGCGGCCGCCGCCGACGAAGATCGGGGCACGGTAGTCGCCATGACGCGCGCCGCCGCCCTTCTGCTTCTTGAATTTCTTGGTCGTGCCGGACAAATCCGAACGCGACTTCTGCGCCTTGGTACCGGCACGGCCAGCGTTGCGGTAGGCGACGACGACCTGATGCACCAGGCCTTCGGAGAATTCACGGCCGAAGATCGCGTCGGAAACCGACAGACCCTTCTTCGCGCCGACGATTTGCAATTCCATGGTGGTGCTCCTCAAGCCTTGGCCGCCGGACGGATCACGACGTTGCCGCCCGGCGCGCCGGGCACCGAGCCCTTGACCGCGATCAGGTGGCGTTCGGCGTCGATCTGCACGACTTCCAGATTCATCATCGACTGGCGCGTCGCGCCCATGTGGCCGGACATCTTCTTGCCCGGGAACACGCGGCCCGGCGTCTGGCGCTGGCCAATCGATCCCGGCGAGCGGTGCGACAGCGAGTTGCCGTGCGTGGCGTCGCCCATGGTGAAGTTCCAGCGCTTGATCGTGTCCTGGAAGCCCTTGCCCTTGGTGACGCCGGCGACGTCGACCATCTGGCCGGCCTTGAAGACTTCGTCGGCCTTAATCTCGCCACCGACCTGGTACTTGCCCAGATCCTTGGCGTCGACGCGGAATTCCCACAGGCCACGACCGGCCTCGACCTTCGCCTTGGCGTAGTGACCGGCGAGCGGCTTGCGCACCAGCGCCGCGCGCTTGGCGCCGGCGGTGACCTGCACCGCGCTGTAGCCGTCCGGCTCGACCGTCTTCACCTGCGGGATGCGGTTCGGCGTCGCCTCGATCAGCGTGACCGGAATCGATTCACCCGCGTCGGTGAAGATTCGCGACATGCCGCATTTTTTTCCAACCAATCCGATACTCATGATCGCTGCCTCAGTACAGCCCGATTCAATACAGCTTGATCTGCACGTCCACGCCGGCGGCGAGGTCGAGCTTCATCAGTGCGTCCACGGTTTTGTCGTTGGGATCGACAATGTCGAGAACGCGTTTGTGCGTGCGTGTTTCGTACTGGTCGCGCGCGTCCTTGTCGGCGTGCGGCGAAACCAGGATGGTGTAGCGCTCGATCTTCGTCGGCAGCGGGATCGGGCCGCGCACTTGCGCGCCGGTCCGCTTCGCCGTTTCGACGATCTCGCTCGCCGAACGATCGATCAGACGGTGATCGAACGCCTTGAGCCGAATTCGAATCTTCTGGTCCGCCATTGCCTGTTCCTCAAAGAGCTTCGTGAACGGTGCGCCGGTTTCCGGCGCACCAGGTTTTATTGCTTACTTGATGATCTTCGCCACCACGCCCGCGCCGACGGTACGGCCGCCTTCGCGAATCGCGAAACGCAGGCCTTCTTCCATCGCGATCGGGTGGATCAGGCTCACCACCATTTTGATGTTGTCGCCCGGCATCACCATTTCCACGCCCGCCGGCAGCTCGACCGATCCGGTCACGTCCGTCGTGCG
>JAICYA010000472.1 GCA_025934455.1 Rudaea sp. | reverse complement strand
ACGCTTGTGCGTGATCTCGGACAGCGGGTTGTTCTGGTCCATGAACTGCGACAGCTGGCTGGAGCCGAAGAATTCTTTCACCGCCGCCGCGACCGGCTTGGCGTTGATCAGTTCCTGCGGGGTCAGGCCATCGGCCTCGGCCATGGTCAGGCGCTCGCGCACCGCTCGCTCCACGCGCACCAGGCCGACGCGGAACACGTTCTCGGCCATTTCACCGACCGAACGCACGCGGCGGTTGCCGAGGTGGTCGATGTCGTCGACGGTGCCGCGGCCGTTGCGGATCTCGGTCAGCACCTTGATCACGTCGAGGATGTCGGACATGTCGCCGAACTCCTCGCGCAGGCGCACCGAATCCTCGTCCTTGCGCTCGGCGAAGTAACGCGCGTCGTACAGCACCGAGGCGCCGACGACTTCCTTGCGGCCGATGCGGCGGTTGAACTTCATCCGGCCGACGGTCGACAGGTCGTAGCGTTCGAAGGTGAAGAACAGGTTGTGGAACAGGTTCTGCGCGGCATCCTTGGTCGGCGGCTCGCCGGGACGCATCATGCGGTAGATCTCGACCAGCGCTTCGAGCTGGGTCTTGGTGCTGTCGATGCGCAGGGTGTTGGACAGGTAGGCGCCGCGGTCCAGGTCGTTGACCCAGATCGTGCCGATGCCCTCGATGCCCGCCTTGCGGAACTTCTCCAGCGTTTCCTCGGTGATCTCGTCGTTGGCGGTGGCCAGCAGTTCGCCGGTCTCGGCCTCGATCACGTCGTGCGACAGGATGCGGCCGATCAGGTAGCTGTCCGGCACCGCCAGCGCGGCGATGCCCGAATCGGCGAGCTGCTTGACGTGGCGGGCGGTGACGCGCTTGCCGGCCTCGACGATGACGTGGTCGCCATCGGCCAGGTCGAAGTCCAGGGTCTCGCCGCGCAGGCGCTCGGGCACCAGCGCCAGCTGCACGCCTTCGGTCGGGTCGATATGGAAGGTGTTGATCTCGAAGAACTCGTTCAACATCTCTTCGTTGTTGTAGCCCAGCGCGCGCAGCAGCACCGAGACCGGCAGCTTGCGGCGGCGGTCGATACGGGTGAACAGCGCGTCCTTCGGGTCGAACTCGAAGTCCAGCCAGGAGCCGCGGTACGGAATGATGCGGGCGCTGTACAGCAGTTTGCCCGACGAATGGGTCTTGCCGCGGTCGTGGTCGAAGAACACGCCCGGCGAACGGTGCAGCTGCGAGACGATGACGCGCTCGGTACCGTTGATGATGAAGGTGCCGGTGTCGGTCATGAGCGGGATCTCGCCCATGTAGACCTCCTGCTCCTTGACGTACTTCACGGCCTTCTTCGAGGCCGGGCTGTCCTTGTCGTAGATCACCAGGCGCACGGTGACGCGCAGCGGCGCGCCGAAGGTCATGCCGCGGTTGCGGCACTCGCGCTCGTCGAAACCGGGCTCGCCGAGGCGGTACTCGACATACTCCAGCGCGGCGTTGCCCGAGTAGCTCACGATCGGGAACACCGACTTCAAGGCGGCATGCAGACCCCTGTCCTCGCGTTTCTTGGGCGCGACGTGCTCCTGCAGGAATTCCCGGTAGGAATCGGTCTGGATGGTCAGCAGGTTGGGCACGCCCAGCACGGGGGGCCGCTTGCCGAAATCCTTGCGGATGCGCTTCTT
>JAICYA010000204.1 GCA_025934455.1 Rudaea sp. | reverse complement strand
CTTCGCGCTTTGCTGGTCGAGCAGTTGCCGCGACAACAAGGCGAATTTCTCGGTCAGGGCTTTCTCGCGCTCCAGCGCGGCCTGCTGCTGTTCGCGCAGGCTGGTCGCGAAGGCGGTCGACTGCTGTTCCGCGCGTTGGCGTGCCTCGGACAAACGCTGGATTTCGGCGTGCGCCTCCTCACGCTCACCCTCGATCTGCGCCAATCGCTCCAATCGGCCGGCCAGCGTTGCGCGCTCGGCGGTCAGTTCGAGCAAACGCTGGTTCCGGTCGGCGGTCTCTGCGCGCGCCGCATCGCGCTCGGCGCGCAGGCGCCGCAGCGACAGCATCCACACAAGCAGTACGCCGAACGCGAAGGCGAACAGTGCAATCGCGCCGGTAAACAACAATTCATTCGCGGAAATCGGCATGAGCAATCTTGTCCAGGAATACATGTATTCTGACAGGCCGGCGTCTCAATTGGCGAGACCGGCGGTCGGCCTTCGGATATAGTTGCATCCATGGACGATGTGAGCTTCGCTTCCCGCCTCGCCGCTTGCGCAAACGCCATCGCCGCTGCGGGACGCAAGCTCGGTGCACAAGGACTGACGCCGGCGACCAGCAGCAATTTCTCGATGCGCCTGGATACGGCGCACATCGCGATCACCGTGTCCGGACGCGACAAGGGCGCGCTGACTGCGGACGGTGTCATGGTCGCGGACATGCGCGGCAAGCCCGTCGGGACCAGCGCACGGCCATCGGCGGAAACCGCGCTGCACACGCAGATTTACGCGCGCTTTGCGCAAGTGAACGCCGTGCTGCACACCCATTCGCGCACGCAGACCGTGGCTTCGCGGCTGTACGCGAAAGCCGGCGTGGTTCGTTTCGACGGCTACGAATTGCAAAAGGCCATCGCCGGCCATACCTCACACGAGCAGGCGATCGACTTGCCGGTGTTTGCGAACACCCAGCACATGCCGGAATTGGTTGATAAGGTCGACGCCTGGATAACATCGGGCAAAGCGCTTTACGGCTATCTGATCGAAGGTCACGGCCTGTATACCTGGGGCCGCGACATGGCCGAGGCCGAGCGCCATGTCGAAGCGTTCGAATTCCTGCTCGCCTGCGAACTGGACTTGAGGAGACTGCGATGAGTCGTTTACGGGTTTTTCGCGACAGCGACGGCAGTGAACCGATCAAGGTGCTGTCGCAGCACGCAGATATCGCCCGTGAACTCGGGCAGGCCGGAGTGCGCTTCGAACAATGGGAAGCGTCGAAGCCCGTAGCGCCCGGGGCGAGCCAGGATGAGGTGATCGCCGCCTATCGCAGCGACATCGATCGCCTGATGCGCGAAGAAGGTTACAAGGCCGTGGACGTGGTCAGCCTGAATCCGGACAACCCGGACCGCGCCGCGTTCCGCGCCAAATTCCTGAACGAACACACGCATGCCGAGGACGAAGTTCGTTTCTTCGTCGCCGGCCGCGGCCTGTTCACGCTGCACATCGGCGAACGCGTTTACGAGGTGCTGTGCGAGCGCGGTGACCTGATCGGCGTGCCGGACCGCACGCGCCATTGGTTCGACATGAGCGAGGAACCCTACTTCGTCGCCATCCGCCTGTTCAACAATCCGGCCGGCTGGGTCGCCGAATTCACCGGCGACGACATCGCCGACCGCTTCCCGCGCCTGGAAGCCGCATCAAACCGGGCCGAATTCGTATCGTGATCCGCGCCATCCTCACCGACATCGAGGGCACCACCAGCTCGATTTCCTTCGTCAAGGACGTGCTGTTCCCGTTCGCGCGCAAGCGCTTGCCAGCGTTCATCGAAACCCACGCCGACAAACCCGAGGTGCAGCACTGGCTGCACGAAGCGGCCAGGGACGCCGGCTTCATCCATGCCGAGCGCTCGGAGATCGTGGGACTCCTGCAACGCTGGATCGACGAGGATCGCAAGGCAACGCCGCTCAAGGCGCTGCAAGGCATGATTTGGGATGAAGGCTATCGCAGCGGCGATTTCCGCGCGCATGTCTATGCGGATGTCGCGCCCAAGCTGCGCGAGTGGAAAACGCAAGGATTGGATTTGTATATTTATTCCTCGGGCTCGGTCCCTGCGCAGAAGCTGTTCTTCGAATTCAGCGAGGCCGGCGACCTGACGCCGCTGCTGTCCGGCTATTTCGACACCGAGATCGGGCACAAGCGCGAAGCGGAATCCTACCGCCACATCGCCACCGCCATCAGCAGGCCGGCGGAGGAAATCCTGTTCCTGTCCGACATTACCGAAGAACTCGATGCGGCGCGCGCGGCCGGCATGCGCACGACGCAACTGGCGCGGCCGCCTGCGTCATGCCCGGCGGCTGGCACGCATCCATGCGCGCACGATTTCAGCGCGATTGCGGTGCACTGAGCCGAGTCCGATTCGATCATGCGCCGCCTGCTCGCCCTTGTTTTCGCCCTCACCTTTGCCTGCGGAGCATTGACCGCGACGCTGCTCGTCCGGCATACGCCGTCCGTTGCGCCGGCGCACGCGGCGGCGCAAGCGCATCATGCTGATGGAAATCCGGCCGACGGAAACCCGGCCGCCGCCGATTCGACCAGCGACGACGCCGACCAGGGCGGTGACTGGCCCGACGATGCCGACACACCCGAGCAGGTCATCTACGCGCAGCCACGGATGTTGCGCGAAGCGGTGGCGAAATTTGCGCCGCGCGTTGAAGGAAAACCGAACCTGTATTTCATCGGTTTCGCCGGCGACGGCGCGGAGGACGTGTTCCTCAACGAAGCCGAGTACGCTCGTACCCTGTTCGCCAAGCGTTTCGCCGCGAACGGCCATGAACTGATGCTGGTCAACAATCCCGCGACGCTGTCGCGCTATCCGCTGGCGACGCTGACGAACCTCGAAGCCGCCGTCGATGCGGTCGCGGAAAAAATGGATCGCGACAACGACATCTTGTTCCTGCTGCTGACCAGCCACGGCACCGAAGACCATTTGTTGTACGTGTCCATGGATCCGCTGCCGCTGGATTCGATCGCGCCGGAAGACCTGGCCGACGTATTCGCCAAGGCGAAAATCCGCTACAAGGCGATCGTGATTTCGGCCTGCTATTCCGGCGGCTTCATCGACGCGCTGAAAGACGACACCACGATGATCGTCACCGCCGCACGCGCGGACCGTTCATCGTTCGGCTGCGGCAGCGACTCGGACATCACCGATTTCGGCCGCGCCTTTTTCGTCGACGGACTGAGGCACAACGACTCGTTCGCCACCGCATTCGCCGAGGCCAGCAAGCTCGTGAACGCCTGGGAAACGCGCGATCACGAGGAACACTCGTTTCCGCAACTCGTGACGACGCCGCGCATCGAGGCGCAACTCAAGCTCTGGCGCAGCGGCATTACCATCGGCGCGCCGGTACCGTTTGTGGCGCCGGCGGGAAGCGATGCGCTGACTGCAGCCCGTTAGCCCGTCGCGAAAGCCGCGCGCGCGGCGATCGCCGTATCCGGGAAATCGCAGAACAACGCATCCACGCCGAGATCGAAGGCGGCATCGAGTTCCGCGCGCACGTCCGCGAACGGCGAGCAATCGCCATCGTCGCGGAACGTCCAGGCGTGTACCTCCAGGTCCAGCTCGTGCGCGGCCGCGACCCAGCGAATGTCGCGCCCGGAAGCGTCACGCAGCATGTCCTTGCGCGGCGCCACGCCGCGCGCCCAGCGCGCCAGTTCGCGCAAGCGCGGATCGCCGCGCCGCCATTCGCCTTCGGCCTCCAACAGCACGATACACGGGTTGCCACAGCGCTCGCGTGCGCGCCGCAGGAAATCGTGATCGAAACATTCGATCCACACCGGTGCGAGCTCTCCGGCGAGATCGCGCGACTCCAACTCGCGCGCAAGCGCGGCGAGCACGGCAGCGTCGGGTTGCTTGATTTCCGCCTCAATCACGACCGGAACGTCGCGCTCGCGGTTGGCCCGGGCGACGAGGTCGAGCAGCTCGGCGAAGCTCGCTATGCCGAATTGCCCGTCGTAGCGGTCGCCGCGGTTCGGCATCGGCTGCACCGCGCGCAGCGTGCCGATCTCGTGCGCCTCGAAATCGCCGATCCACCAGTCGCGCACGCCGCCGATTTCGCGCGCCCGTGCCGCGAATTGCGGATGCGTCGCGACATCCGTGCTGCGCGACAGGCCAAAATCGTGGCGCGCGAACAGCACGCCGTCGCGGCTGGCGACCAGATCCGGTTCGAGCATGTCGGCACCCTGCGCGAGCGCCAGGGCGAAGGCTTCTAGCGTGTGCTCCGGGCGCGCGCCACTGGCGCCGCGATGCGCAATGATGTGCGGTGGTTTGCCGTCGAGCGTTTTCCAGAAGTCGCCAGTCACGGGATTCTCCGCAGTCAATTGACCAGCAGCGCCTTGGCCAGCCCGCCCTGGAACTTGCCGACGCCGCGCGCCAGGTGAAGCAGTCCGAACAACAGCACGATGCCGAGCACGAACAGCAGCGGATCGGCAAGCTGCCACGGTACCG
>JAICYA010000253.1 GCA_025934455.1 Rudaea sp. | reverse complement strand
TTTGCGCAGCGAACCGTATTCCATGCCCGGCCCAACCTTCCAGGACGTGATCCAGACCCTCAACCGCTACTGGGCGGGGCAGGGCTGCGCGCTGATCCAGCCGCTCGACACCGAAGTCGGGGCGGGCACCTTTCATCCGGCGACCTTCCTGCGCGCGCTCGGGCCGGAACCGTGGGCGGCAGCCTACGTGCAACCGTCTCGCCGTCCCACCGACGGCCGCTACGGCGAGAATCCGAACCGCTTGCAGCATTACTACCAGTACCAGGTGGTGATGAAGCCGAATCCCGACAATATCCTGGACTTGTACTTCGGCTCGCTCAAGGAGCTCGGCATCGATCCGCTCGTCCACGACCTGCGTCTGGTCGAGGACAACTGGGAATCGCCGACCCTCGGCGCCTGGGGACTGGGCTGGGAAGTGTGGCTCAACGGCATGGAAGTCACCCAGTTCACCTACTTCCAGCAGGCCGGCGGTCTGGAGTGCAGGCCGGTCACGGGCGAGATCACATACGGCCTGGAACGTCTTGCAATGTACTTGCAAAATGTTGACAACGTCTACGATCTCGTCTGGACCGTGGCACCGCACGGGACAGTCAAATACGGCGATGTCTTCCATCAAAACGAGGTCGAGCAGAGCACCTACAACTTCGAGCACGCGAACGTGCCGGAGCTGCTGCACTGGTTCGACGTCTGCGAGGCCGAGGCGAAGAAGCTGGTCGAACTCGGCTTGCCTCTGCCTGCCTACGAACAGGTGTGCAAGGCCTCGCACAGTTTCAACCTGCTCGATGCGCGCCGCGCGATCAGCGTGACCGAGCGCCAGCGCTACATCCTGCGCGTGCGCACCATCGCGCGCGCCGTCGCCGAGGCGTATGTAGCCAAGCGCGAAAAACTGCGCGCGGACAAGGAGGCGGCGTGATGTCCGAGATGAAGCCGCTGCTGATCGAAATCGGCACCGAGGAATTGCCACCGAAGGCGTTGGACGAACTTGCCATCGCATTCGCCAAGGGTATTTGCGAAGGACTGGCCAAGCGCGGCATCGCCGCCGATGTCGCCAATGCAAAAGCATACAACTCGCCGCGCCGACTGGCCGTGATCGTGCCGGACGTCGCCGCCATGCAGCCAGCGCAAAAATCCGAAGTGCTGGGCCCGTACCTCAACATCGGCCTCGACGCGAACGGTGCGCCGACGCAGGCGCTGCGCGGATTCGCCACGAAAAACGGCGTCGCCGTCGAAGCCCTGCAGCGCACGACGGACGCCAAGGGCGAGCGTTTCGTTGCGCGCAGCGAAAAACCCGGCCAGCCAACCGTCACCTTGATGCAGGACATCATCGCCGAAGCGCTCAAAGCACTGCCGATTCCAAAACCCATGCGTTGGGGCGACCACGATTTCGCTTTCGTGCGGCCAGTGCACTGGCTGGTGATCCTGCACGGCAGCGACGTGATCGACGCGGAAATCTTCGACATCAAATCCGGGCGCGAATCGCGTGGGCACCGTTTCATGCATCCGCAGGCCGCACCTATCGCTGATCCCAACGCTTATGTCGATGCACTGCGCGCGGCGAAGGTGATCGTCGATCCGGCCGAGCGCCGCGCGCGCGTTGCGTCCGAAGTGGCGCACGCCGCGCAGGTCACCGGCGGCATGCCGCGCCTTTCCGATTCCCTGCATGACGAAATCGCCAATCTTGTCGAATGGCCGTCCGCCATTGCCTGCGCCTTCGACAAGGAATTCCTCGTCGTGCCGCAGGAAGCCTTGATCACGACGATGGAAACGAACCAGAAGTTCGTTTCTGTGTTTGACGCAAATGGCAAGCTCACCGAGCACTTCATCGGCGTCGCCAACATCGAATCGAAGGATCCGTGGGAAATTCGCAAGGGTTACGAGCGCGTGATCCGGCCGCGCTTCGCCGACGCGAAATTCTTCTACGATGAAGACCTGAAAACGCCGCTCGCGGCACATCAGGAAGCGCTGAAGTCGGTGACGTATCAGCAACAGCTCGGCAGCGTCTGGGACAAGTGCGTGCGCGTGGCGGAGCTGTCCCGCGTCATCGCCAATCGCAGCAATGTGGATGCCGCACTGGCCACGCGTGCGGCGAGCTTGAGCAAATGCGACCTGATGACGCGCATGGTCGGCGAATTCCCCGAACTGCAGGGTGTGATGGGCCGCTACTACGCCGCGACCAGCGGCGAGAACGGTGAAATCGCGCAGGCACTGGACGAGTTCTATCGCCCGCGCTTCGCCGGCGACGGCATCGCGCAAGGCAAGATCGCACAGGTGCTAGCCCTCGCCGAACGCCTGGACACGCTCGCCGGCATTTTCGCGGTCGGCGGCAAGCCTTCCGGCAGCAAGGATCCGTTTGCGCTGCGCCGCGCCGGACTGGGACTCGCACGCACGCTTATCGAGGGTGGTTTTGAACTCGATCTGGAAGCCCTGCTGCGCGAAGCGGTGGAATTGCTGCCGGCCATCGCGCCCGTGAAGGACGCCAAGCCGAATGCCAAACCTTCACCTGCCGACAACAAGCAAGCGTTGACGGACGCGCTGCTCGATTTCGTCTTTGAGCGCCTGCGCGGCTACTATGCCGAGCAGGGCTTCGGTGCGGAACAGTTCGATGCCGTGCGCGCAGTCGATCCGGAAACCCTGCCCGACTTCGACCGTCGCCTGCGCGCCGTCGCCGAATTCACCAAGTTGCCCGAGGCCGCCGTGCTGGCTGCGGCGAACAAGCGCATCGGCAACATCCTCAAGCAGGCCGCGGACGATGCCGGCGGACGCGTCGATCCCGCCTTGCTCGATGCCGGCGCGGAACGCGAGTTGCACGAACACATTGAAAGCGCAGTCGCCGCGATCGCGCCGCTGGCGCAAGGCAATCGCTACGTGGACATGCTGCGCACGCTTGCCGCACTGCGCGCACCGGTGGATGCTTTCTTCGACCAGGTCATGGTGATGGCCGAGGACGCGGCCACGCGCCGCAACCGCGTCGCCCTGCTCGCCGGCCTGCGCCGGCTGTTCCTGCACGTAGCAGATATTTCCCTGTTGCAAGGCGCGTGACGCGATGAGCGTCGGGCCCTCGCGCGCGGACCGGTCGATCGCTCGGCACTGGGAACGCGCGCGCACGTATCTGCAACAGCGCAATTTGCCTGCCGCGAGCGTGCAGTTGGAATCCCTGCGCGCGCTGGCGCCCGGCGACGCGCGCACGCATGCGTTGACCGCCCGGTTCATCTCGATGCAGGGCCGTCCGCATGACGCGGCAACGCACGCGCTGGCGGCGGCGCGAGTCGTTGGCGACGACACCCTTGTGCTCGGCGATTTGATCGAAACGCTGCTGCAAGTCGGTGCATCCGCGACCGCGCACGATCTGCTGCAGCGACCGGTGTGGCAGCAAGCCGCGGATGCGGACACGCTGTTGCGCTACGCCGACCTGCGCCGGCAGTTCGGCGAATACGCGCAGGCGTTGGCCGCATTCGACCGGCTTGTCGCGTTGCGCCCCGATGACGGAATGCTGCGCCGCCATCGCGGTCAGCAACTGGAATTCCTCGGTCGTCTTGCCGAAGCCGAGGCGGAATACAAGGCCTGCCTCACGCGGCTTCCCGGCTACGGCCGCGCGGCGTATTCCCTGGTGCGCCTGCGCAAGCAATCCCGTGACGATCCACATCTGGCGATGATCGACGCCGGCCAGCGGCAAACCCGTCCGGGCAGTGCGGCGCATGCCGATTTCGACTTTGCCCGCTACCACGTGCTGGAGGATCTCGGCCAGACCGAAGTGGCGTGGCAGGC
>JAICYA010000236.1 GCA_025934455.1 Rudaea sp. | reverse complement strand
TGTCGCGGATAGTCACGACCACCATCGCCGTACGCTGCGTGACGCGTCCGCGATCCTGCCGCGCGCCGCGCGCGCAGCCGAAGATTGCGAGCGCGTGCCGTACCAGCCGAGTGCGGCGAGTGCACCGACCAGCATCGCGGCGCCAAGAATCGGCCCGCGATTTTTCTCGACCCACAGTGCGGGGCTGACCGAGGTCGCCGTCGCGTCGAAGGTGCCGTGGGTGCCGGGATCCCGGGCGACCGGCTCGAACAGGTTGTCCGGCCGCTGATGATCGTCGGGTTCATTCGTCTGCTGCCCGCCCCAGGCCATCTTGGCGAGATACCGGTCAAGCAGGCCCGGGAAGAACTTCTGGCCCCACTCGGCCTTCCACGTCGGCGAACCCACCGGCACGTCGCGGCGACGGTGCGAGGCTGCGAACAGGATCGCGTCAGCGGCGACTTCCGGCTGGAAAATCGGTGCGACGGGCTGTGGACGATTGGGCATCTTGTTGCGCGCCCAGCCGAATTGGGGGGTGTTGAGCGCTGGCATCTGCACGCTGGTGATGTGGACCTTGCTGTGGTCGTGGATCAGCTCCGAGCGCAGCGAGTCGAGAAAGCCGACCAGCGCGTGCTTGGCGCCGCAATAGGCCGACTGCAGCGGGATGCTGCGATACGCGAGCGCGGAAGAGACCTGCACGATCGTGCCGCGGTCGCGCGCGCGCATGCGCTTCAACGCCGCCATCGTTCCGTATACGCCGCCGAGATAAGTCACCTCGGTGACGCGCTTGAATTCGTCCGGCGTGATGTCGCTGACCGGCGCGAAGATCGTCACCATCGCATCGTTGACCCAGATGTCGATGGGGCCGAGTTCCGCTTCGACTCGATCGGCGGCTGCCTCCACCGCCTGCGCATCGGTCACGTCGACGGCAATGGTCAACACATCGCCACCACCTGCGAGTTCGATCTCGCGTTTGGCCGATTCGAGCCCTTCCTTGCCGCGTGCGATCAGGGCGACGTGGGCCCCTTGTTTCGCGAACGCGATGGCGGTCGCACGGCCGACCCCGGCGGATGCGCCGGTGACAACGACAACTTTGTCCTTGAATGCGTGATGCATGGTGGCTCCTTGAAAAAACGAGTTGGATTCGCGCCCCATATCGGAGGGACGGAACACGCCGGATCAACCTGAATTTCGTCGTTCCCGGCAGGTAGTGGAGACACCGCTTCCGCATGCCTTGGCAAGTCCGGATCGAGCGGCGCGAAGCGAGCGCTGGGGCGCACTCGTTGCAAACCACTGGTTACGGTTTCGCGGCCGCGTCCGTATCCCCGCGCGAAGGGTGGTAATAGGTTTGTACCTGCGTGACGACGGTGGCGTCCGCGAAATTCGGCCAATGATTCTTGTCGAACCCGGGGGCATCCTTGAGGCGCTCTTTGGACACGTCGAGGATCACGCGTTCATTGCCGGCATCGACACGAAAGGCTTCCCACGGGATGGCGAACAGCTTCCCGCCCATACCGAGCATGCCGCCGGACGACAACACGCCAAACGCAATCTTGCCGCTGCTGGTGCTGACCATGACGTCCCTGAGCTCGCCGAGCGACTCGTCCTGCGGGTTCTTGACGACCGCGCCGATCAGGGTGGAAGCGGAAAGAAACTGGGGCGAAAGAAATTTGGTGGACTGGGCCATGATGTGCTCCTTGGAACTTGAACGCGATGAAAGGTCATGTCTGAACTCGGTGCCTGTGAAATCCGTGGCAGTGCGGATGGCGACGCATGCGAGTGAACCGCTCTCGCGCCGAAACATCGCTGGTTCGCGGCAGGTGTATCCGGCACCGTGCCGCCGTTTCGAACGATCGACGAGTTGGCGTCACGTTCGCAATCCGGACCACCGCGTGTTGTCTTGTCATCGTCTACAGGACAGAATCCTGCGCGAGGCCGATGGCGGCCTGTGCACTCGATCGCCAGACGAAGCGCGCAGGCCGTGGCGGCATCCGTGCTCGGGGCTTTGTTTGAAACTGACGCTATCCCATGCGAAGCGGCGGCTCTGTCGGCTACCGTACACAAGGCGAAATTCGCGCGACGTCATGGGGGGGCGACGCGTAAGGCGCGCGGTCCAGCAAACTCAAAGATCAATGCGTGGCGGAGTCGATTGCGCCCATTCGGCATGACTTCGACGCGGGCTTCCGGGTGGCACCGGCATCGCGCCAGTTCGCGCGGGCGGCCCATTGCACGAGCCTGAAACTGGCGGCCCAGCGTGCGGACGCAGGTACCCGGCATCGACCCCGATGGCGATGGTCACCGTCACGCTGATGCTGCGACGGGTTTACCGCGTCTTCACGCAGGTGACGTCGATCCACCGGTTCAATATCGGGCGAACGGAGTAGGCTGGCGCCATTCTTAGTCGAGTTCGGGCAGGGATATTGCCATGGCCGCCACGATGCCGCTGCGCGAACCTGAAGACGGGCCGCTGTCCCCGTGGTGGATACGGGCGATCCTGATCGTGATGGCGTTCGGCTTCGCGGTGCTGATCACGATCACGGTGCTGGGTTACCGCAACGAGGCGCCCGTCCCCAGCAAGATCGTGGACACCGACGGCGCCACGCTGTTCACCGGCAACGATATCCGCGCGGGCCAGGGGGTGTTCCTGAAGTACGGGTTGATGGACAACGGCAGCATATGGGGGCACGGTGCCTATATCGGCCCCGACTATTCCGCCGCAGCGCTGCACCAACTCCGGTTGGATACCGCTGCTGCGCTGGCCCAGGCGCAGTATGCCAAGCCGGTCGCCGCGCTCGACGCGGGGCAACGCGCCGCGGTCGAGGCGCAGGTCGCCGTCACATTGAAGACCAACCGTTACGACGCTGCCACCCGCACGCTGACGCTGACCCCCGCAGAAGCCGCGGCATGGCAACAACAGATCGCGCACTGGACCGATTACTTCAAGCATCCGGCGACGGACGGCGGCCTCAAGCCGGACCTCATCAGCGACGCGACGGAATTGCGCGAATTCACCGCCTTCGTCACCTGGGCGGCGTGGTCCTCGGTCGCCAACCGCCCCGGCTACGACTACTCCTACACCAACAACTTTCCCTACGACCCGCTGGTCGGCAACACGCCGATCCCCGGCGCACTACTTTGGAGCGCACTCAGCCTGTTGGTACTGTTGGCCGGCATCGCCGCCGTGTTGCTGATGTTCGGCAAGTTCGACTACCTTGGCTGGATTTCGCGCGGGCACGCCCTGCAGCCCAAGATTCTGCCCGGCCAGTCCAGCCCCGGCCAGCGCGCGCTGGTGAAATTCTTCGTGGTGGTGGCGCTGCTGTTCCTGTTTCAGACGCTGGTCGGCGGCGCGTTGGGGCACTATCGCGCCGACCCGAGCAGCTTCTACGGCTTCCAGCTCGAAGACATCTTTCCAAGCAATCTGATGCGCACATGGCATTTGCAGAGTGCGATCTTCTGGATCGCGACTGCCTACGTTGCGGCCGCGCTGTTCCTGGGACGCACGCTGCGCAGCGACGAACCGCGCGGCTTTGCCACATGGGCCAACATCCTGTTCGCCGCCTTCGTCGCGGTGATCGGCCTCAGCATGCTCGGCGAATGGGCCGGCATGTCCGACCTGCTCGGCAAGTGGTGGTTCTGGATTGGCGACCAGGGCTGGGAATACCTGGAGATCGGGCGGTTCTGGCAGATCCTGCTGGTGGCGGGACTGCTGACATGGTTCGCATTGCTGTTCTGGTTGTGCCGTCCGCGCAGGGTCGCCGATCCCAACGCACGTCAGATTGCCCGCATGTTCCTGTGGGCTGCAGTCGCGATCCCGGTCTTCTATGTGCCCGCCCTGTTTTACGGCGCCCACACCAATCTCACGGTGGTCGAAACCTGGCGGTTCTGGATCATCCATCTGTGGGTCGAGGGCTTCTTCGAGTTCTTCGCCACCACCGTGGTGGCAAAGAATTCGAAGAAGCCTTCCACCCACAGGTGGATGATCCAGAAACGCCAGGTGTCGACCACGGTGAAGTTGGTATGCGCACCGTAGAACAGCGCCGGCACGTAGAACACCGG
>JAICYA010000464.1 GCA_025934455.1 Rudaea sp. | reverse complement strand
TCGCGTCGCGCCAGAGTTCCTGCCAGCGCACGGGCTGCGCCGGCAGGGGTTTAGCGGGTATCATTGCGGCATCGGGTCCGGCCGGATCGGCCAGGAAACCCAGCATTCTAGCCGCTTTCGCGCGGCCCCCGAATCCCAAGAACTTCGCCCGGAGCAATTTTCCATGGCCAGTTATGGCATGAACGACGTCAAGAACGGCATGAAGATCATCGTGGACGGCTATCCGTGCACGATCGTCGACACCGAGTACGTCAAGCCCGGCAAGGGCCAGGCCTTTACCCGCGTGAAATACCGCAACCTGAAGACCGGCCGCACGACGGAATTGACCATGAAATCCACCGATTCGCTGGAAGCGGCCGATGTCATGGACCAGGATATGGAATACCTCTACAGCGATGGCGAGTTCTGGCACTTCATGCATCCGGAAACGCACGAGCAGATCGCCGCCGACAAGAACGCGATGGCCGATGCGCAGAAGTGGCTCAAGGGCAACGAGGAATGCATCGTCACGTTGTGGAACGGCTCGCCGCTGACGGTGGCGCCGCCGAATTTCGTGGAACTCGTCATCACCGAGACCGATCCTGGCGTCAAGGGCGACACCGCCGGCACCGGTGGCAAGCCGGCGACGCTGGAAACCGGCGCCGTGGTGCGCGTGCCGCTGTTCGTGCCGCAGGGCGAAAAAATCAAGGTCGATACGCGCACCGGTGAATACGTGGGGCGGGTAAAGTAAGTCCGGATGCAAGCCGTCGACCAGGTCCTCGAAGCGCGCTGGGTCGTCCCGGTCGAACCGCATGGCGTGGTGCTGGAAGATCACGCCGTGGCGCTGGCGGGCGACACGATTGTCGAAATCCTGCCGATCGTGTCGGCGCGAGCAAAATATACGAATGCGCGGCATGTGGAATTGTCCGAGCACGCGCTGATCCCCGGCCTGGTCAACGCACATACGCACAACGCCATGAGCCTGATGCGCGGGCTGGCGGACGACCTGCCGCTGATGACCTGGCTGCAACAGCACGTCTGGCCGGCGGAAGCACGGGTGATGGGACCCGAGTTCGTGCGCGATGGCGTGGAACTGGCCATCGCCGAGATGCTGCGCGGCGGCACCACCTGCTGCAACGAAAACTATTTCTTTCCGGACGTGCAGGCGGCGACCTACCTGCGCCACGGTTTTCGCGCCGTGGTCGGCCTGCCGTTCATCGAATTCCCGAGCGCCTGGGCGAAGAGCCGCGACGAGTATTTCGACAAGAACCTCGCCGTGCACGACGAATTCAAGGGCGAGAGACTGGTTTCGACGTCATTGGCGCCGCACGCGCCTTACACCGTGGTGGACGAGAGCTTCGCGCGCATCCGCGTGCTTTCGGACCAGCTCGACATTCCCGTGCACCTGCACCTGCACGAAACCGCGCAGGAAATCGAGGACTCGCGCAAGCAGTACGGGCAGCGCCCGTTCGCGCGCCTGCAAGCGCTGGGCCTGGTCGACGAACGCCTGATCGCGGTGCACATGACGCAACTTACCGATGCGGAAATTACCGCCTGCGCCCAGCATGGCGTGTCGGTCGCGCATTGCCCGGAGTCCAACCTCAAGCTCGCCAGCGGATTCTGCCCCGCGGATAAACTGCGCCGCGCCGGCGTCAATCTCGCGATCGGCACCGACGGCTGCGCCTCGAACAACGACCTCGACATGTTCGGCGAGACGCGCACGGC
>JAICYA010000172.1 GCA_025934455.1 Rudaea sp. | reverse complement strand
CTCCCGCATCCACGGCGGGGCTGCCGACCTGCAGCGCCATGGTAAGCGTCGGCCCACCGTTGTCTGCCAGCGGCCACAACCGCGGTTCGGATTGCAGCGTGGCGCCGGGCAAGGTCACGCTGGCCGCGGCCGCGGTGACGAGATTGTTCGATCCCCCGATTGTGAAGGCACCCATCGCGGCGATGTCGGCGTTCGCACTTGCCACCGTGTTGTTCGCCACGATGCTGCTCTGCAGGGTCAGCGCGCCGACAATGCCGATGAGATAGATTCCCGCACCTGCCGTGCCGGACTTGTTGTCCGCGATCGTGCTGTTGTTGACGAGCATGGCATCGAACACGCGCGCGAACACGCCGCCGCCGGTCTTGTAACGCGCCATGTTGCCGGCAATGGTGCTGTCGCTGATGCCGAATCCCGCGTGCGTGGCGAGGCCGCCGCCGGTGCCGAAGGAATAGTTGCCGCTCAGCGTGGAACGGTAGGCGTAACCGCCAAGATCGGAAAAAATCCCGCCGCCGGTGCAGTAGCTGCCGTGCGTGTCGCTGAGCGTGTGCGTGGCGCGGTTGCCGCTGACCGTGCTTTCGTAAAGATACGCCTGACCGCGGTAGGCCATTGCCCCGCCGCCGTACGCCGCCGTGAAAGTATTCGGATGCGAACCGAGCGCGGTGTTGCCGGTGAGCGTGCTGGAATAAAGACTCACTCCGCGTGCGGTGACGCCGCCGCCGTAGGCGCCTTCGCCGGACGCAAGGCAGCCGCTCACCGTCGCGTGATCGAGCCGGACATAACCATTTGAAATGACGCAGGCGCCGCCGGTGACGTGATAGCCGGCGACGACCGCGAGGCCGTTACGCACGGTCAGGTTTTGCAAGTCGAGCGTGCCGTATCCGTAGTGGACGAAGACGCGATCCAGGCCTGCGCCGTCGACCGCGAGCGCCTTCGCGCCGGGTCCGGCAATGGTCAGGTCGTTCTGGTAAACCGGGATCGCGCCCTGCGCCAGCACGATCGCACCGCAGGTCAAGGTGCTGGCATCGACGGTATCGCCCTCGCCCGCTCCCGTGACCAGGCTGCGCAGGGTGCCGGCGCCGTTGTCGTCGGCGCAACTGGTCACGGTCAGCGTCGTCGCGGGCGCACTCGCGGATGTGCGCGGCAAGGCGCGCGCATCCAGCGCCGCGAACAAGGCGGCTACGGCGCGGCCGTCGCCCGGCTTCCACGCCGCGGGCACGGGCGCACTGAGCGGCGTGGCCTGCGTGATGCCCGCCGTCATCAGCGCGGCCGCGAGCGGCAACAAACGCAGCGTGCGTCGGTTCACGTTCATCCTGCAATCCATTCGGTAACCTCGGTCCCCGATCGAATGTAGCACGCGCTTGCGCCGCGCCGCGCCGCGCGACTATCGTAGCGTCGCGACCAGGGGAGTTTCCGCATGTCCTACGCCGAAAAACGCCGCCACCCGCGCCTGGCCATCTACTCGGCCGCGCTCGCGGTGTGCAACGGCGAAGGCTACCTGTCCGACGTCAAGGACCTGTCCCAGGGCGGCGCCTGCATCGGTCGGCCGAAGAACTGGCCCGCGGATGCCCCGGCCGAATGCCGCGTGTTTTTCATCTTCGACCAGGAAACCGTGATCGGGCTGGAGGCGCGCATCGTGCGCAACGGCGCCGAGGACATCGGCCTGGAATTCGCGGCCGGGCAGGAGCAGCGCGTCGAGAGCCTGCTGTACGAGTCGCGCTTCCTCGACAAGGACACGATCTGACATGAATCCGCGCCTGTTTGACTACCTGGCGCCGATCGCGCTGCTGATCGGTTCCAACGTGTTCATGACCTTCGCCTGGTATGGGCACCTGAAATTCACCAACCGGCCGCTGTGGCTCGTGATCATCGCGAGCTGGGGCATCGCGTTTTTCGAGTACTGCCTGCAGGTTCCCGGCAACCGCATCGGCTATCGCGTCTACAATCCGGCACAGCTCAAGACGATCCAGGAAATCATCACCCTGGTCGTCTTCGCCGTCTTCTCGGTGATCTACCTCGGCGCCAGCCTGCGCTGGAATCACCTGGTCGGCTTCGTCCTGATCGTGCTTGCCGCGTTCTTCATTTTTTACGAGTGAGGAATCAGCGTCCATGCGACGCCGGCAATGCCGGCGAGCAGGAGCAGCGCCACCGGCCAGATGCTGAGCAGGAATCCGTTGTGGCGCGCGGACGGCGCGCTCACGTAGCCACGGAAATACACGATGCGGCCGATCACATAGACCGCGCCGATCGCCGCCATCACGCGTGGATCCCAATACTGCGCGGCGATCCATAACCCGGGCACGAACACGATAAGCAGTTCCAGCGTGTTTTGCTGCACGCGGAAATAGCGCTCGAACACCTCGTGGCCGCTCGTCGCCGGCGCCTTCACGCCATACTGCGCGCGCGCCTTGCCGACCAGCGCCGCAAAGATGAAGTATTCGAGCAGCGCGCACAACGTGACGAGATTGACCCAGACCATGGCGTTTCCTCTTGTGGATGCTTAAGGCCCGAGTGACGGGCGGGACGACCGGCGCCGGCATTTTGGCTCGCCGGCGTGCGACGAACAAGTCAACCGGATACGTCTTGTGCCGTTACACAGGGGAAACCCCGAGCCTGTGTTGCGAGCACAGGCTTCTTGCGGCGCGAAACACTCCCGTTTTTCGCGCCGTACTTTTTTCGGGCCGGTTTATTCAGGCTGAGCGGCTTTTTCCTCCGCCTTGGCGCGATCCCAGTAGGCGTCCTGTTCGGTCAGGCTCATGCCGTCGAGTTGGCGGCCTTCCTGCGCGGCCAGCGTTTCCATGCGCCGGAAGCGGCGCTCGAACTTTGCATTGGCGCCGCGCAGCGCGGCGGACCAGTCGACCTTGGCCAGGCGCGCGAGGTTCACGCCGACAAACAACACGTCGCCGATCTCGTCGGTCAGGCGCGCCATGTCCGCACCATGGTCCAGTTCATGGCGCACCTCGCCGATTTCCTCGGCGAGCTTGTCCAGCACCGGACGCGGATCGCTCCAGTCGAAACCGACGCGCGAGGCGCGCTTCTGCAACTTCAGCGCGCGCTGCCATTCGGGCAGGCCGCGCGGAACGCCGGCGAGTGCGCTGGTATCGGCATCGCCGTTTTCTTCGCGCTCGCGGCGCTTGTGCGCGTCCCATTCGCGCAATTGCGCTTCGGCGTTCTCCACGCTGGCCCCGGCGAACACGTGCGGATGGCGGCGCACCATCTTGTCGCAGATCGCCGCGACCACCCCGGAAAAATCGAACGCGCCCAGCTCCTGCGCCATCCGCGCGTGGAACACGACTTGCAGCAGCAGATCGCCAAGCTCATCGCGCAGATCGGCCATGTCGCCGCGGTCGATGGCGTCGGCGACTTCGTAAGCTTCTTCGATGGTGTACGGCGCGATCGTGGCAAACGTCTGCTGCACGTCCCACGGGCAGCCGTGCTGCGGATCGCGCAGGGACGCCATGATGCGCAACAAATCGTCGATGTCTGATTTCATGAAACTCGATTCAGCCACGCAATAATCCCGCCCAATCCACCGACGCATCGCCGCAGGCGAGGAAATCCGGATTGAGCAGCGAATCCTTGGTGTTGTAGGTCAACGTGCTTCCATCCATGCGCCGCACCGCGCCGCCGGCCTGCTCCAGCACGCACTGGCCCGCCGCCGTGTCCCACTCACTGGTCGGGCCGTAGCGGATGTACAAGTCCGCTTCGCCGCGCGCGGTGCGGCAGAATTTCAGCGACGATCCCAGTGCCAGCAGTTCGTGCGGACCGAGTTTGTCCAACGCGGCGCCCATGCGCGGATCGCCGTGCGAACGGCTGCCGGCGATGATCAATGGCGTCGCGCGCGCACGCGTGTTCAATTTTCCACTTTGGGATTTTGCTGCAAAATGCGCATGGCCATCGGCCCACGCCCAGTACAGCTCATCCAGTGCCGGCGCGTAAACCACGCCGAGCACCGTAGCGTGTGCGTCGATCAAGGCGATGTTCACCGTGAACTCGCCGTTGCGCTTGACGAATTCGCGCGTGCCGTCGAGCGGATCGACGAGGAAATACCGCGACCAGGTTTGCCGCACGGACCACGCCGCCTGCTCGGCGGATTCTTCCGACAGCACCGGAATCTGCGGCGCCAGCGCCTGCAAGCCGGCGATGATGACGCGATGCGCGGCGAGATCGGCGGCAGTGAGCGGCGAGTTGTCGTCCTTGCGTTCCACCGCGAAATCGCCGGCGTAGACGCGCATGATCGCCTCGCCCGCCTCGCGCGCGAGCGCGCAGCAGGTGCGTGCGAGATTTTCCAAATCAAGTTCGCTCATGTCCGGGGAGAAAAACGCCCGGCCAGGTATTCGCGCGCGATGAACAGCGCCGCGATCGAACGCCCCTCGGTCACTTCCGGATGCGACAGCAGGTGGTGCAGTTGCGACAGCTTCCACTCGACGACTTCCAGTTCCTCGGGCTCGTCGCCGACGAGGCGCTCCGGATACAGGTCGCGCGCGAGCACGACGTGCGTCATGCTGGTCATGTAGGCCGGCGACAACGACAGGTTGGTGAGGATGAGCAGGTCGCGCGCGCCGAAGCCGATCTCCTCCTTCAACTCGCGGTTCGCGCCCTGCTCCACCGTCTCGTCCTGGTCGAGCCGGCCCTTGGGCAGGCCGAGCTCGTAGCGGCCGATGCCGGCGCCGTACTCGCGCACCAGCAGCACCGTGTCGTCGTCGCGCATCGGCACGATGATGACGGCACCGAGGCCCGAACCTTTCAGGCGCTCGTAAGTGCGCCGTTCGCCGTTGGAGAACTCCAGGTCGAGCAGTTCGACGTGCAGGAAATGACTGCCCTCGGCACGGCGGGTTTCGTGGATGATGGGTGGTTTGCGCATGACGTTATTGTAGCGCGCGGGACACGCCACGAAAAAAGCCGGACGGTTTCCCGTCCGGCTTTCGTGCAGCGAACCAACAAGCGCCGTCAGTGGGCGGGATTCCCGTCCGCGTCGATGACATGCACGTCGCCGAGGTTGAGCGCGCGCACCGGTTTCTCGATCTTGGACAGGTCGCCAACGATCACCCAGGTCAGCTTGTCCGGGTGGACGATTTCCTTCGCAGCGGCCTCGATGTCGGCGTCCTTCTGCGCTTCGATGCGCGACTTCAGGGTCTGCACGTAGTCG
>JAICYA010000004.1 GCA_025934455.1 Rudaea sp. | reverse complement strand
CCCAGCCGCTGGCTTCGAGCTGGCCCGTCGCCGCGGAGGGTCGCATCGAAATCGGCAACGTGCGCGGCAGGGTGACGGTGACGGGCTGGGACCAACCGCAGGTGAAGCTGGAAGGCAGTCTTGGCGCCGGATCGACCCTCGCCGTTTCCGGCGGTGTCGATCGCCTGAGCCTGCGCGTGAAAAGCGCCGAATCGGGTTTGTTCGGTTCGAACGGTCCCAGGCACGACAGCGTGCTGATCCTGCACGTGCCGCGTAACGCCTCGCTTGAAGTGAACGTGGTCAGCGCCGACGCCAGCGTGGCGGAGATGGCCGGGAAATCGCTCAAGGTCGGCAGCGTCAGCGGTGATCTTAACCTGTCCAGCGCGGCGCCGGAAATCGATGTCGACAGCGTCAGTGGTGACGTGACGGTGGTTGCGCCGAGCCCGAATCTGGCTGCGCGTGCGCATGTACAGACGGTCAGTGGCGAAATCCGTGCCAAGGGTCTGGCTGGTCGGATCAAGCTGGAAACCGTGTCCGGCGGCGTGGATTGTGCCTGCGGGGCGGTGCGCGAGTTGAATACCGGCAGCGTTTCCGGCGATGCCGACATCGACGTCGCGCCCGCGGCATCCGCGCGCCTGCACCTGGAATCGATGAGCGGATCGATTCGCCTGCAACTGCCGGCGGCGTTGTCCGCACGCATCGACGCGGCGACCTTCAGCGGCAGCATCCACAGCGATTTCGGCGCCGTGCAGGAAAAGGAGTACGGCCCCGGCAGCAGCCTGAAGGCGCAGATCGGCGCTGGCGACGCCGACATAAACGTGCAGGCGTTCAGTGGCGACATCCAGATTCGCCGCCACTAGAACAGTGTCTGCAACTCGGTCAGGTACGGCGCGTAGCGCTTCCAGCGATCGATCGAGGTGGGGTAGACCGGCTGCCGGGCTTGCCAGACGCTGGCAGTCGTGATCACGCCGGACTCCGCGGCCGTCGTGTTGCCTTCCGATCCGAGCTCCAGGAATTCGGCGACACGTGCCAGTTCGCGCGCCGTGTCCGTCGCGAGCAACTCGTAGTCGAGTTCGAACACGGGTAGTGCAAGATGCCGGCGCCAATGCGCCATCAGGCGCTCGTGGCCGCGCGCGAATTCGGCGATGAGCGAGAAGTCGTAGCTGAAATCTAGATCGGCGTGGGCGAAATGCTGCAACCAGAGCGAGAGCGCGGTATCGCGCATGCCGCGTCGGCAGTGGATGATCCTTGCGCGAGGGAACAATGCGGCGATGAAATCCAGGTCGCGGAAATTCAGCGGATTCTTGTCGATGTAGTAGCGCGCGGGCGCATCGTCGCGGCGCATTTGCTCGGCAACGAGTCCGGCAACGGTCGCCAATGCCGCGCGGTCGGCCAGCCGGTTGTGTTCCGCCAGTCGCGCGCGCATGTGGCTGATCCAATGCAGTTCACCACGCACGCGCACCTGCACATGGCGTGCCAGCAGTTCCGCGATCAGCGTCGTGCCGGTACGCGGCAGGCCAATGACGAAGACCGGGTTGAAATCCGCGCTGGCGTCGGTGCGGGATGCTGCCGGAATGGCAGGCGCGGCGATTGCTGTATCGACGAATCGGCGCCAATGGCCCGGATTCCACCCTGATCGTGCGGCGGCGCGCGCATTGGCCCAGCGCAAAACCACGGCCGCTTCGGCGTAGTCGCCGATATCGTCCAACACTTTGCCGTGCGCGAAGCCGACGGGAATGCGCGTGTCTGCATCCGGCGCGGCATCCTGCCAGGCTTTGCAGATGCGCCGCGCATCCACGCCATCGGCGGTGTCGAAGCGCTGGCAATACGCCAGTCGCAACCAGCTCGCACCATCCCCGGGATTGCGTTCGAGCGCCTGCCGCAAGTAACCGCGCGCGCCGTCGAATGCGCCCGTGGCGAGCGCGAATTCGCCGGCAAGTGCGGCGAGCTGGGCATTGTCCGGGTGTCGCTGCAATGCCGATTGAGCGAGCGCGAATGCCTGCGCGTGGGCGCCGCATTCACGCAGAAAAATCAGATCCGCGACACAGGTTTCGATGGCGGCCTCGCCGCGTGCGTGCCATGCCGATACGATCGCCTTGGCCGCCGCATCGAGCCGTCCGCGTTCGCGCAGCATGTACGCGAGCGACAAGGCTGCGTCGTGATGCGCAGGTTCGATGGCAAGCACATGGCGCAGTTCGCGCTCGGCTTCATGCGGATTCCCGCTTAGGCGCAATGCATTGCCATGCCAGTAGCGTAATTCAACGGCTTGCGGGAATCGCCCGAGCGCAGCGTCGAGCAGGCTGGCGGCGCCGTCGGCAAACCCGGCAGCGAGCAATCGCGTGGCGATGTCCTGCCACGTGGCCGCATCCGCATCGGCCTCCCGGAGGTTCTCCGCCAACACTTGCCGGGCAGCGTCCGCAGAGGTGCGCGCGGCCGTGGCACGGAATTCTTCAAGCCAGGCCGGATTCGTTGTGACCGGGGTCGCCATGCACGCATTATCGGCGAGCGGATCGATGCCCGCACCTGCCACCGCAAAGCGGGGCAGGGCGTTGCGTTAGACTACGCGGCCATGTCAATGTTGGTCCGATACCAATGCATTCGCGTCTGCAGGGTCTGACGCCGGCGGCGGCACAATCCATTATTGCGACGGCGCAGGCGCTTGAGGCCGGCCGCCCGGATGCTGCCGCGCGCACCCTGGCCGCTGCGCTGGCCAGCCATCCGGATCATCCCGAAGCGTTGCGCCTGGAAGCCGGGATTTTCAGTTTGCGCGGGCAGCACGCGCAGGCCGTAAGCGCGATGCAACGTGCGCTCGCGCAGCGGCCGGACGACGCGCTGTACCACAACACGCTCGGCAGCGTGCTCGCCGACGCGGGTGAATTCGATGCGGCGATTGTCGCGCTGCGTCAGGCCTGCGCGTTGCAGCCGAACCTTGCCGCTGCGTGGTACAACCTCGGCATCGTGCAGGTCCGGTGCGTCCGCTATGCCGAGGCGGCCACGGCCTTGCGTCGCGCCGTAGCGCTCGATCCGCACCACGCCGCCGCGCGCGCGCAACTGGCCGATGCGCTCAAGGTCGCGGGGCAAATCGATGCGGCGGTGGCCGACTACCGTCGCGTGCTTGCGCAGCAGCCTTGGGCCGGCATGGCGTGGTGGGGCCTGGCGAACATCAAGACCGTGCCATTGGCGGCGGCGGATGTCGATGCGCTGCACGCGGCATTGCGTGACTCGCGCGCGGGCGATGACGACCGCATCGCGATGGGTTTTGCGCTGGCGCGCGCGCTGGACGACCAGGGCCGCTACGCCGAATCGCTGGGCGCACTCGCACAGGCCAACGCGATCGCGCGACGACGCAGGAAGTGGGATGCCGGCGCATTCGATGCGCAGGTCGCCGGACTGCGCGACGTGTTCGAGCCCGTTCGCGGGGCGGACGATTCCGCATTGGGCAACGAGGTGATATTCGTCGTTGGCCTGCCGCGCTCTGGCACGACGCTGGTCGAACAAATCCTCGCCTCGCATTCGCAAGTCGAGGGCGCAGGCGAGCTGCCGGACCTGACGCTAAGCCTCAACGAAGAAGGGCGGCGCCGCGGCGCCGCGTATCCGCAATGGGTGCGCGCGCTCACGCCTGCGGATTGGTCGCGACTGGGCCGGCGCTACCTGGACCGCACCGCCTACTGGCGCGAGCGCAAGCCGCGCTTCGTCGACAAGCTGCCGAACAACTGGATCATGGCTGGCGCGATTCGCGCGATGCTGCCGGGCGCACGCATCGTCGTGTGCCGGCGCGATCCGCTGGAAACCTGTTTTTCCTGCTATCGCCAGCATTTCGCCGGCAACGACTGGACGCGCGACTTCGCCGACCTGGCCGCCTACTGGCGCACGTTCGATCGCAGCATGCAGCATTGGCAGGCGCTGCAAGCGCAGCACGCGCATGTGCACGACCACGCAGCCCTGGTCGCCGATCCGGAAGCGCGCATCCGCGCGTTGCTGGATTTTTGCGGGTTGCCGTTCGAGGAGGCCTGCCTGCGTTTCCACGAAACCACGCGCGAAGTGCGATCGCCCAGCGCGGCGCAGGTGCGCCAGCCGCTGCGCACCGATACCGCCCGCGCTCCGGATTACGGCGGATTGCTCGATCCCTTGCGCAGCGCACTCGGATTGCCCAAATTCGCGGATACCGCCCATGCCCGTTGAAGCACAGGCGCTGGACGAACTGCGCGCGGCGGTCCTGCGCGGCGACTGGAGCGGGGCCGCACGCGCGGCCACCGCTGGCCTGGCCGAACATGCGGAGTCGCTGGAATTGCGCCGTGCGCTGGCTGGCATCCATCGCCAGAGCGGACGCATGGCCGACGCCGAGGCGTTGCTGCACGAAGTGCTGGCGCGTGAGCCCGGCGATTTCGCGGCGGCGTTCAACCTGGCCGAAATGCTGATCGAAACCGGTCGCGGCGCGGCCGCGGCCGCAGCCCTGCACCGGTGCCTTGCGCGGGGTTCGCCCGACGCGGAACTTGCGATCCGTGCCATCGAGTTGCTCGACGAGGCCGGGCGCAAGCGGGCCGCGGCAGGCATTGCGCAAACCGCGCTCGCTGCACATCCCGCCGATGCGCGCCTGCACGCTTACGCCGGCATGCTCGAGCTGCAACTCGGCGAGTTCGCGCGTGCGCGCGAGCATTACCTTTACGCGATGGCGCACGATGCGCGCGCCTGCGAGTGGAACGTGCCGGACGGGCTTTCCGGCGCGCAGCGCTACGTGGATGCGAGCCATGCGGATTTCGCCATGTTCCGCGCATGCCTGGCGCGCGCGGACCTTTCCACGAAGGCGCGGTCGTCGTTGCTGTTTGCCGTCGGCAAGGCGCACGACGACATCGGCGATTACGCGCAAGCGGCGGATTTCTTTCGCCAGGCCAACGCGCTCGCGCATGCGCAGACGGCCTGGTCGCGCAAGAACTGGCGGCGCGCGGTCGAATCGCGGCTCGCCGCGAAACCGTTCGCGCAACGCCTGGATGCGCCGGCGGATTTCGTCCCTGTGTTCATTGTCGGCATGCCGCGTTCCGGCACGACCCTGGCGGCGGAACAGTTGGCGCGCTTTGGCGCGGTGCGCAATCGCGGCGAATTGCCATGGCTGGCGAAACTCGCGCAACTGCCCGTGCTCGCGGGCAATCCGGCACGTGCGGTGCTTGCCCAGTGTGCCGCCATCTATGCGGCGCAACTGCGCCAGGACGATTCGGGCGATGCGAGCATCTTCATCGACAAGCAGCCGCTGAATTTCCGCTATGTCGACCTGATCATGGCGCTATGGCCGAATGCGTGCATCGTGCACTGCACGCGCGGCGCGCGCGACACGGCGCTGTCGCTGTGGGCGCAATCCTTCCACGAGGACGTGCAGGGCTATTGCTTCGATTTCGGCGACATTGCGCTGGTGATGCGCGATTGCGAACGCCTGATGGCGCATTGGCGCGAGCGCTACCCGCAGGCCATCCACGAATTGCGTTACGAGGAGCTGGCGGCCGATCCCGGGCGCAGCATCGGCGACCTCGCCGCCTGGCTCGGTTTGCCGAACGATCCGATGCCGCGCACCGATGCCGTGCCGGAAGCGATCGGCACGGCGAGCCTGTGGCAGGCGCGCCAGCCTGTCTACAGGAGTTCAATCGGGCGCTGGCGCCATTACGCGCCCTACGTGCCGGAACTGGAAAAGTTCGCCGGGGAATGAGCCGCTCAAGCCGGATCGGTGGAATAACCCCAATGTTCCAGCATCGGTTTTAGAATCGGCAGCGCGGGTTCGAAGTATTTTCGATACGCTTGCCAGCGGCCCAGCCCTTTCGTGTTCACCGGTTCGATCACCTGGCTGTAGCTCGGCGTCGCGATGTAGCCCTTTTCGCGTGCGCGCTGGTCGAAACGCAGCATCGGCGTGGCGTCGGCCAGATCGAGGAAATCGGCAACGCGCCGTGTCTGCGTCGCGGTGTCCGCGACGAGGTCCTCGTAGCGCGAGACGAGGGCGTCCGGCTTGATCACGGCTGCGTGCTGCAGCCAGGTCTGCATCGCCTGCACGTAAGCCGCCGCCAGCCGCTCGAGATTCTCGCAGGCCGCGCCGAGTACGCTGGAACGGAAATTCTGCATGTAGCAGGACAAGACGACATCGCAGGGATGGCGCACGCACAGGATGATCTTCGCGGCCGGGAAAAGGCGGTGGATCATCGGCAGCCACAGCATGTTCAGTGGATTCTTGTCGACGAGCCGCACGTCCGCACGGCGCTGGATGCGTTCTGCCGTCAGCAGGAAATATTTCTTGCGCAGTTCATCGCAGTCGTATTGGCGCAGTACGGAAAGGTCGTCCAGGATGCGCGGATCGTGCGATCGCAGTTTTCCGGCGAGGCGTTCGAAGAAAGGCGTCTCGTCCATCGACTGCAGTTGCGGGTGCGCATCGAGCATCTGCTCGAGCAGCGTGGTACCGGAACGCGGGAAGCCGACGACGAATATCGGCGAATCGCTCGAATCCGGCGCCCGATAGCTCGGCCAGGTCGCGAATTCCTCGGGCGTTAGCTGGCGCACGGCGCCCGGCAACGGCAAGGCGGCGGGCGTGAAGAATTCCGGCGTTGAATGCTTCAATTCCGCGACATGGCGCGCGTGCGCTTCGCCCAGGGCTTGCATCGCGGCCGCTGGGTCGTGCAACTTGTCGCAGACGTTCCCCAACTCGTAGTAGTAGGCGTAATCGTTGGCGTGCAGGGGGCCGGCTTGTTCAAGCAGCGACCGCGCCAATGCCGCGTCGTTGCCGCGCAAGGCGAGTAGCGCGCGCACATGCGCGATCTGCCGGCGCACGTGATCGGCCAGATCCATCGCGTCGAGCGGCTGCAACAGCGCGGCGGCCTCGGTCAGCAGGTTGTGGCGTTCATGGACCCTGGCCAGCAGGATGCGGGCATCGGCACGTCGCGGGCTGCGTGCCAGCAGCTCCTGCAGGACCGCTTGCGAAGCCGGCGCATCCGACAGCAGCAACAGCAGGCGTGCCAGCTCCATCTGCAGATGTTCTTCTTCCAGCGGCAGCCAGCTGCGCCACGGTTTGATCAGATCTTCGCAACCGCGGAAGTCCTGCGCCAGCGCACAGGCATTGGCGGCAAGAATGCGCGGTCGCGCGGCTTCGCGATCGAGTTCGAACGCGTCGAGCAGCATGTCGCGGGCGGCAAGATATTCCTTGCGCCCCAGCAACAGCAGTCCGACCTGGATACGCGGCTCAGGGTCGTTTGGATCTAGGCCCATGGCCTTGCGCCATGCCGTCTCGGCTTCGTCGTTGCGGCCGGTTTCATTGAGGATCGTGGCGTAGTTGTTCCAGTGCATGGCCTCGCCGGGCTGCACTTGCGTCAAGTGGTGGAACGCCGCGATCGCGTCGTCGCTGCGACGTTGCGCGTGCAGGCTCATCGCCAGCGCGAGCAGCGCATCGATGTGCGTGGGCGCCTGCGCGAGCACGTCGCGGCTGAGGCGTTCGGCTTCGACCGGATTGCCGCCGCGCAGCGCGGCGACGATGTCCCCGAAAATGGCTGATTCGTTCATCGGCAAAGATCAAGAAAAAATGAGGAAAAAAAAGAGCCGCGCTTGCGCGCGGCTCTCAAGTTTACGCTATTGCGAGACGATCAGAACTTCACGGTCACGCGGGCGAAGTAGTAGCGGCCCAGCATGTCGAAGTTGCCCGGATCGGTGTTCGCGTTGAGCGTGTTGTTGGCCCACAGATACGGCGGCTGAATGTCGCCCACGTTGTCGATGCCCACGTCCACGCGCGTGTTGATCGGCTCGATGTTGTAGCCGACCTGCACGTCGTTGTACGTGCGGGCGCCGTAATGCAGGATGACGTTGTGCAGCGAGCAATCCTTGCCGAACTGCGAGTAGTAGCACTGGCCAGCCGGGAAGCTGTCCTGATCCGCCCTGCCCGAGCCGTTGCGGAACTTGCCGATGTAGCGCATGCGCCACGAGGCATCCCACGAACCCAGGTTCCAGTTCACCGAAGCCAGAGCGCGCCAGCGCGGGAACAGGCAGACGCCGCCGCCGGTTTCCGGACAGGCAGCCTGCGCGGCCGAACCAAACGGCTGCAGGTGACCAGCGTTGTGGTAGACGAGGTCGCTGAAGCCGGGATTCGGCGTCTGGTCGTACTGCGCGAGGTAGGTCGCGTCGAGGCCAACGCTGAAGTTGCCGAACGAGAACTGCGGCAGGCGGTACTTGACCGAGAAGTCGGCGCCCTTGACGTCGATGCGGCCGACGTTGCCGGTCGGCTCGACGATGTTGTCGACTTGCCCGGTGTTGAAGCGATGCACCAGCGAGCAGTACTGCGACGTCTGGAGCAGGAAGCAGTTGTCCAGAACCTGCTGTGCGCCGACGCTGGTGATCGTGTCTTCGATCTTGACGCGCCAGAAGTCGGCACTCAGCGAGAGGCCATCCACCCAATGCGGCGAGTACACGAAGCCCCAGTTGAACGTCGCGCCGTGCTCGGCCTTGATCGGGAAGTTGGCGTAGTTCGAACCGGAGAGGATGCCCTTGATCTGCAGGTTCTGGGCGACGTCCGGATCGCTGAAGCCGCCCGTCGTCGGCACGCCGGCGCAAGCCGGGTTGCTGGCATTCGGGTTCGTGCCGCCGGCGTAATCGCACGGATCGTGGCTGAGCTTCGGTGCGTCGCTGATCGGCGCGCCGAACACGTCGCTGACGGTCGGGGCACGGAACACCTTGTTGTAGTTGCCGCGCAACAACAGGTCGTCGATCGGCTTGAACTCGACGCCGATGGCCGCGTTGTTGGTGCTGCCGAACGTGCTGTACTTGGAGTAGCGGTCGCTCAAGGTCACGTTCAGGGAGTTGACGAACGGCAGGTCCTTGAGGATCGGCAGGAACAATTCGCCGTACGCTTCCTTGACGTTGTAGCCGCCCTGCAGGTGCGAGGTGCACTGGCTGCCCAGGGTACAGTTGCCGGTGGCAGGGTTGATCGCCAGATCAGACGCGACGGTGTTGTTCTGGTATTCCTTGCGATAGCTGGCGCCGACGGCAAGCTGGGCAGTACCGGCCGGCAGGTTGAACACGCCGCCGTTGAAGTCCAGGTGATGGATGCGCTCGAGCTGCCAGCTGTTGGTCAGCGCCGGGGCCGCGATGGAAGCCAGCACGGCCGCCTGATCCGGCGTGTACGGGTTGAAGCCGTTGAACGGCACGCAACCGGCGATGGCGGTGGTCGGATCGCCCGCCACCTTGACGCAGGTCGGCACGCCATTGACGAGCATCGACGGGCCCGAGGCCACGTTCAGCTTCGCCAGGTCCGGCAGTCCGAGGGTGGTCGTGACGTTCGAGATGTGGCCGAAACTGCTACCCAGTTCCCAGTTCCAGTCCTGATCGAAGATGCCGAAGTGGCCCTTCAGCCCAGCGCTGAACTGGTCGGTCACGTTGTTGGTCTTGGCCGCGCGGTTGCCGGCGGCAACCAGACGCAGGCCGGCACCCAGGCCGCCCGTGAAGGTTTGGCCGAACGGGTTGTACATGTTGTCTTTCGAGATGACCCAGCCACCGCCCGTGGTGAGCGGATCGGGTGCCAACTGGAAGCCGGACTGCGTCTTGTTGTGCGTGCCTTCGAGGTACACATCGACGTTGTCGGTCAGATGGTAGGTGCCATTGATGTACAGGTTCGTGCGTTCCTGCGGCGTCATCAGCAGGTTCACCGCCGCGTAGTTGTACTTGTCGGATGGGGTGGTGGCCGTGCCGTTGTTGACGAAGCAGTGGTAGTCGGTGAACGCGTTCGCGCCACTGGTGCCCGGCGTGTGCGCCAGCGTCTTGCAGTGGTAATGATCGAACAGCGGGCCGCTGCCCGGGATGGTGAAGCGTCCGTTCGGACCGGTGGACGAGCCGCCCGGGGCGACCTTGCTCGGGTCGAATTCCGGCGGGATCGCGCCGATGGCCGAGCCGCTGCCGGAAACGCCGGTGCCGCGACCGTACAAGGACTTGGCGTCATGCGAGAACTTGCGGTTCGCCTGCATCACGCTGTCCTGCTTGTTGTAGTCGATGCCGGCGATCAGGCTGCCCTTGTCGGAGGTGTGTCCGAACAGGAAGCTCACGCCCTTGCGCTGGCCATCGTCGTGGTCGGAAATACCGTAGTCGACGCTGACTTGCGCGCCCTGGTAGTTCTTCTTGAGGATGACGTTGACCACGCCGCCGATCGCCGAAGAACCGTAGACTGCCGAAGCGCCGGCCGTCAGGACTTCAACGCGTTCCACCGCCGAGATCGGAATCGCGTCGATGTCTTTGTTCAGCACGACGCGCCCGTCGATCAGGATCAGGGTGCGCTGCGAGCCGAGGCCACGCAGGCTGACCCTGGACGAACCGCTACCGCCGCCGTTGTTGACCTGCGGGTTGGTGCCGTTCATCTGGGCCGGCAGGTTCTGGACGATGTCGCCCAGCGTCAGCTTGCCGGTGCTCTGGATCGCCGCGGCGTCGATCGTGACGACCGGGTTGGCCGTTTCGATGTCCACGCGGCGGATGTTGGAGCCGGTCACCACGATGGTCTCGAGGGCCTGGCTCTTCTGGTTGGTGTTGGTGGTATTGCCGGTATCCTGGGCATTTGCGGTCAGGGTGCCGGCGGCGGCCACCGTGCCCAGCGTCAACGCCAGGCGAACCGCCGATGAAAGTTTATTTACGTCGAGTCTCATTACACTCTCCAACGTCAGGGTTGTATACAACGTTTCGGGACAAAATCCTTCCTGGAAAACAGCCAAAAAACCGCACAGCTAAGGCCTTGGCAGCGGTCGATAGTAGCAACATTTGCTTAACATGGGAATCCCCGGGCGGTTTCCCGCCCAAGGCCTTGAAAAACCTTGAAAGAGTCCCTTGGGAAGCGGGTCGGTCTCACCCGTTTTTTACGAAAATTTGCCGGTCCAGAATTCGCTGCAGGGGAGCGAGTTGGCGTTCATAACGACGCCAGGAATCGACGAAACGTTTATGCACCGGCTCGCGCACCTGGACCGCGCTCAGGGTGGAAACCGAACTGCGGTTGCGCGTGAGGTCGCCGCAACCGGGCTCCCAGGACAATCCGCAGAATTGCAGGACTTTGCGCAAGGTTTCGTCTGCGTTTGCGACCAGATCGGCATAGGCGACGTCCAGAATCCGACCGGGCATCGCCGCATGCCAATGCGCCATCGTGTCCTGGTAGACGAGGTAGTGGGAGGCGAGCGCATCGAGGTCGTAGATGTGTGCGAAGGCATCGGCGAACAGCGCGCGGAAATTCGAGAAGCACACATCCATCGGGTCGCGCACGAGATTGAGGATGCGTGCCTGTGGCAGGGCCTTGGCGATGAGGCCGGCGACCATCCAGTTGCGCGGCAACTTGTCGGTATAGAACGGTTTGCCCGCGGCCCGCCATTGCGTCTGGTCGAGATAGCGCCGGCCGAGTTCGATGAAATCCATTCGCGGCAGGCGTTCGATGACGGTATCGTCCAGCGTCCTGCAATGATCCGCCGCCCAACGCAGTTGGAACGCGAAATCGTCCAGTTCGCCGACCGACTCGACCTGGGAGTGGTTGCCGAGCAGGCGGTCGAGCACGGTGGTGCCCGAGCGCGGCATGCCGATGATGAAAATTGGCTGCGCGCCGGCGTGCAGCGCGTTGACCGGCCGCAGGAAGTCGGAGTTGCAGGCATGCGCCAGGTTTGCGAACAGCTGGCGCGTGTGTTCAGGGTCATGCTTGTGCCGCGCGTACATCAGCGCATTGCCGTGGGCGAGCGCGGCCCAGGCTTCGTCGTAGCGGCCGAGGTCTTCCAATTCCTTGTAGCGCGCGAATTCGATCGACGCGTGTTCGTAGCTGCCCGGCTGGACGAGTTGCAGCGCCCTGGCCGTGCCGGCCAGGTGATTGTCCGTTGCGGTCTGCTTGCGCAGGCGCGACAGTTCCTGCCAGGCGCGACCGTAAGTCGGGTCGTGGCGTACGGTTTCGAGGAACTCGGCTTCGGCTTCGCGGATGCGACCGGCGAAGACGAGCTGGACGCCGCGCCGGAAGCGGAATTCGGGGCCGTCGGCGCCAAGTGCCTTGGCGCGATCGTATAGCGCGAGGGACTCGGCGGTCTGGTTCAGCAGATAGCGTTGTTCAGCCATCTGCACCAGAGCGGTGACCGACCGCACTGCCGCGCAGACGGGGTTATCCAGGCAATTGCGGGCGGCAACCGTCTCGCCGGAACGAATCAGCGCGGCGACGATGGCGACGATCAGTTCGGGATCGGCCGGCATGGCCTCGGCGGCCGCGCGCGCATGGCGCGCCGATTCGCGTAGGCGATCCTCCTCCCAGGCGATGTCGCCCAGCAGCAGGCGGGCGTGGACATTGTCCGAATCGCGTTGCAGCATCGATTCCAGGCTGATGCGCGCCGCGTCGAGATTGCCTTCGGACAGATAGCGCTGGGCGCGGTTCCAGTGTCGGTCGGAGGGTACGTTCATGCAGGGCGCGCGCCACGCTCAGCGCGGTGCGCCGCTAGCCGAAATCGGAGCAAGGTTACAGATCCTGATGGTATTGCACGTACGGCACGCGTGCCTGGCTCGGATCTGTCTCGTGCGCGGGGGCGGCGAGCAACGGTGGCGTGCCGCTCGACCACAGGTTCTGCGCACCGACACTGAATACGCCGCGCCAGGGTGCGCGCCAGGAAATGCCCAGATCGACGCTGGTCCAGCTCTGGCCGCTGCCGAGCGGATCGGCCGGTCCGAGGACGCGGCCGGTGACGGTGCCGCTGAAATTGCCGCTGTGGACGCCAAAACTCAGTGCCGCCTGATTGAGGGCGGGCAGCAAGGTGTTGCCGGGAAGTTCGAAGCGCAGGCGGCTCAGTGCGGCGCCGAAATCCAGACTGTTCTGATCATTCAAGCGCCAGCGCCCCTGCGCGCGGATGGCGTTGTCGCTGACATCCGCCCACTGCAGCGCCGGTATTGCCAGCGTCGGCAAAGCTTCGTTGCCGATGGTGGCGAACAAATCCCATGGTGGAGTCTGCGCGACGGCGGTGAGCGGTGCCGATTCGTGGCGCAGCCAGGCGTAGCCGTAGTCCACGCCTACGTCCAGGCGATCTGTGCTCAGGCCGGTGCCGATGCTCAGCGCGCCGGTGCTGGCGGGTACGTTGCGGTACGGGCACGACTCGTTCAAGGCGAAGGCCAGTCCCGAATCGCAACCCAGCGTCGCCGCCTCCGAGTTGAGCGGCGTCAGCGCAATGCCACGCCCGAACCTGGCCCAGGCGTTGACGCGGTTGCCCAGATGCAGGGACAGGCCGCCGCCGACGAAATGGGTGACGTCGATCAGTTGCCAGTCGGCGGCAGAGCCGATCTGCGGTGCCTGTGGCAGCACGGGCGCGCCATGGCCGCCGGCGAGCGCGACCAGTGCCAGGACGCGGCCATCGGGGGTGCCCCACAGCGGCATGCGCCAACCCGCATCGGCATGATCTTGCGAAACACCGACGGGCTGGATGACGACCGCGGAGTTGTTTCCCGACGCGGGCACGACCGACTGCGCCAACGCCAACATGGGCGTGAGCATGGCGCTGAAGAGGGCGGCGGCAAAACGCATGATCATCCGGTCGTGTTAAGCGAAACTATGAACGTGCGGCGCGTGGCGAAGTTCCACGCTCCGCATCCAAAGGCACTTGTGCGCAGTATAGCGCAAATCACGGAAAACTAACAATTACTTTCGATAGGTACGGCTGCACCGCGGCGCTGGAAAAAATCGTTAAACTACGGCGATTGCAGTCTGGGGTCAGCTGGCCTTGTCTTCCCGCCTTTCGAACACGGTTGCCTCGCCTGCGGGCATCGCCGCGGGTGCGGGCCAGAACGTATCTTCGCTGAAATTCACCGGTACCCAGCCATCGGATCTGGAACAGGCCGAACGCCTCCAGCGCGCCCTGTTCGCGATCGCGGACCTGGCCAGCGCCGATCTTGACCTGCCCGAGGTCTACAAGGCGCTGCACGCGATCGTCGGCAGCCTCATGTATGCCGAGAATTTCTACATTGTCTTGTATGACGAAGCGCGTGACGTGTTGCGCTTTCCCTACGTCGTCGATGTCGAGGATGCCGATGGGCCCGGTCCGCTGGACGAAGTGCCGATGGCCACGCGCGCCGGCAGCCTGACGTGGCACCTGCTCAAGGACGGGCGACCCTTGCGCGGCACGGTTGCGCAAATCGACGCCCAGATCGGCAAGCCGACGGTCGGCTTTGGTCCCGACTGCGTGGATTGGATGGGCGTACCGCTGCTGCGCTCGGGCAAGGTTAACGGCGGCTTGGTGGTGCAAAGCTACACCGAGAGCGCGCGCTATACCGAGCGCGATCAGGAACTGTTGACCTACGTCGCCCAGCACATCCAGACCGCGCTTGAGCGGCGCTTCGTGCATGAGGAACTCGAACGCCGCGTGGCCGAACGCACTGACGCGTTGCGCGACGCCAACCGCATGCTGCAGCAGCAGGTGCTTGAGCGCCAGCGCGGCGAGCGCCTGCAGGCGGCGTTGTTTCGCATCGCCGAGCTCGCCAACAGCAGCGAGAGCCTGGAAGAATTCTATGCCGCCGTGCACCGTGCCGTCGGCGGCCTGCTGTATGCCCGCAATTTCTACATTGCTCTGCTCAGCGAGGATGGCCAACAGCTCGTGTTTCCGTACTCCGTGGACGAGCGCGACCTCAAGCGCGAGCCGCGCAAACTCGGCACCGGCCTGACCGAATACGTGCTCAACACGCGCAGCGTGCTGCTCGCCGACAGTGCCGGTCTCGAACGCCTGTACGCGACCGGCGCGGCACAGCCGATCGGCACGCGTTCACGCAGCTGGCTGGGCGTGCCGCTGATTTGCGGCGATCGTGCGGTCGGCGTGCTCGCCGTGCAGAGCCACTCGGAAGAGCATCGCTACACGCCGCGCGACCAGGAACTGCTCACGTTCGTTTCGTACCACATTGCGAATGCGCTCGAGCGCAAACGCAGCGCCGAATCGCTCAAGCTTGCCAACGCGGAACTCGAGCAGCGTGTGATCGAGCGTACCAGTGAACTGGCCGCGGCCAACCTCGAGCTGCGCGAGCATATCTCGGTGCGCGAGCGCATGGAGCGCCAGCTCAAGCACGAAACCCTGCACGATGCGTTGACCGGGTTGCCGAACCGCAATTTCCTCTTGCAACGCCTGACCCAGGCGCTCGCGGATTTCACGCGCGATTCGCGCCACCGTTTCGCGGTGCTGTTCCTCGATCTGGATCGCTTCAAGGTGATCAACGATTCGGTCGGTCATCTGATCGGCGACGAGTTGCTCAATGAAGTCGGCGCGCGCATCGCGGCATGCCTGGAACCGCGCGACCTCGTGGCGCGTCTGGGCGGCGATGAATTCGCGATCCTGCTCAACGATATCGAAAATGCAGACGATGCCTGCACGCTGGCGCAGCGTGTCATCGATGCGCTCAACGAGCCGATCAGATTGGGCGGCAAGGAAGTTTTCAGTTCCACCAGCATCGGCATCGCCATGGCTTCCTCGCGCTACCGCAAGGCGGAAGAGCTGCTGCGCGACGCCGACGTCGCCATGTATCGCGCCAAGGGCGAAGGCCGTCATCGTTTTGCCCTGTTCGACGAGCATCTGCACAAGGAAGCGATGCAGCTGATGGAGCTGGAAAGCGACCTGCGCCGCGCGATCGCGCGCAACGAGTTCGTGCCGTTCTTCCAGCCGGTGGTGCGCATGGCCGATCGCGCCACGCTCGGCTACGAGGCGCTGCTGCGCTGGCAGCATCCCGAGCGTGGCCTGCTGCTGCCGGCCGATTTCCTCGCCGTCGCCGAGGAAACCGGCGCGGCCGAACAGATCGACTGGCAGATGTTCGAGCGCACGTTCGAGGTTGCGGCGCCGCTGCTGACCGGTGAAGCCGGTTTCATCGCGATCAACGTGTCCGGCCGGCATTTTCGCGCGGAGACGCTCGACGAAAACCTGCTGGCGCTGTTGCGCAGGCACGAAATCAAACCCGAATGCGTGCGCATCGAGGTGACCGAGCGCATGCTCATCGACAATCCGCCCGCGGCCAAACGCCTGCTCGACGCCATGCGCGCGCACGGCATCGGCGTGTCGCTGGATGATTTCGGCACCGGCTATTCGTCGCTGAGCTACCTGCACCAGTATCCGGTGCAGGCGCTGAAGATCGACCGCTCGTTCATCGCGGAAATGGGTGTGGAAGATTCCGGCAGCGTCGCGATCGTGCGCGCGATCCTGGCGCTGGCCGGCGCGCTCGGCATGCAGGCGATAGCCGAAGGCATCGAAACCGAGGCGCAACACCGCATCCTGACGCAACTGGGTTGCCAGCTCGGCCAGGGATTCCTGTACGCGCGTCCGCAACCCGCGCACGTGTGGATCGAACGCAAGAACTAATGATGCGTCGGTGCGGCGGGCGCATCCTGTCCGCTGCGGAATAGCTGCTCCAGATCCACGCGGTCGAACCGGTATTGTGTGTTGCAGAACTCGCAGGTCACCTCGGCAACGCCGTCTTCGCGCACGGCCGCCTCGGCTTCGGCACGGCCGATGGAATGCAGCATCGCAGCGACGCGTTCGCGCGAGCAACTGCAACCGAAACGCAACGACCTGGCCGCATGCAGACGCACGGTCTCTTCGTGGAACAGGCGGTACAACAAGGTTTCCGGCGCGACATCCAGCAACTCGCGCTCGCTCGCGCTGGCGAGCAGATGGCCGACGCGATTCCAGGCATCGGCGTCGTCATCGGCATGCGCGCTGCCGGGCAGGCGTTGCAGCATGAGGCCGGCGCAGCGGCCGTCGCCGCAGGCCAGCAGCACGCGCGTGGGCAGTTGCTCGGAACGCTCGAAATAGCCTTCGAAAAGCGCGGCCAAATGCGTGTTTTCAACTGGCACGAGCCCCTGATAGCGTTGTCCGCTGGCGCGGTTGTCGATGGTGATTGCCAGCAGCGGCGCCGGTGCCGTGTCGGGCAGGGTGAAATCGTCCGCGATCGCGCCGTGCCAGCGCGCCAGCCCACGCACCTGGCCGTCGCTGCCGCATTCGGCGAAGAGCAGGTTTACCGGCCCGGCATTCTTGATCTGGATCGACAACGCGCCGTCGAATTTGACGTTGCCGGTGAACAGCGCGCTCGCGGCGAGCGTGCGTCCGAGCAGATCGGCCAGCGCGGGCGGGTAATCAGCGCGTTCGCGCACGTGCTGCCAACTGTCGTCCAGGCGCACCAACACGCCACGCACGCCGGCGCGTTCGAGTTCGAAGCGATGCAGGAAATCGTTGGCGAATTCGGACATGGCCGCAGAAGATGGGGCAGACGCGCATTAAATCAATGGCGATGCCGACTATTGCACAATCGCGCGCCGACGGTCATCTTGCGCGAATCGAAAGATCACGAGTCGTACGCATGGCAACACAATCGAAACAGCGACGTGGCTTGCTGCACCGGCTGTGGCGTTGGACCTGGCGGTTAGCATTGGCGTGGCTCGTGCTGACGTGGCTCGTCGTCGCGCTGTTGCGCTTCGTGCCGCCGCCGACTTCGGCGTTCATGCTCGAACGCCGCATCGCGGCTTGGCATGCGGGCGAAAAGGATTTCACGCTGCGCTACCACTGGGCGCCATGGCGCGACATCTCGCCGCAGTTGCCGATCGCGCTGATCGCCAGCGAAGACCAGAAATTCCCGTTTCATCACGGCTTCGACGTGCAGGCGATCCAGGATGCGCTCGACGAGGCCGACGACGGCGAACGCCTGCGTGGCGCCAGCACGATCAGCCAGCAGACCGCGAAAAACCTGTTCCTGTGGAGCGGTCGCAGTTTCGTGCGCAAGGGGCTGGAGGCGTATTTCACCGCGCTGCTGGAGATCACCTGGTCCAAGCGTCGCATCCTCGAGGTGTACATGAACATCGCCGAATTCGGCAACGGCGTCTACGGTGCCGATGCGGCGGCGCGCACGTTCTTTCGCGAAGCGCCAGCGCAACTCGACGCGTATCAATCCGCATTGCTGGCTTCGGTGCTGCCCAATCCGAAAAAACTGCATGCGGATCGTCCTTCGCCGTATGTCTTGAGCCATACGGAGTGGACACAGCGCCAGGTGCGGCAATTGGGCGGGATCGGCTATTTGCCGCGCTGAGACGCTACCGTTTCTCGTACCAGACCCGGCTGCGATTGACCACGGCGACGACGCCGAGCATCAGGGGCACTTCAATGAGAACGCCCACGACTGTCGCCAGCGCGGCGCCGGATTGAAAGCCGAACAGTGCAATGGCTGTGGCGACCGCCAACTCGAAAAAATTGCTGGCTCCGATCAAGGCGGAGGGTCCGGCCACGCAATGGGCTTCCCCGCCCAGACGATTCAGGCCGTAGGCGAGCGCTGCATTGAATACGACCTGGATGGTGATCGGTACCGCCAGCAGCGCGATGACCAACGGTTGCCGCATGATGGCCTCACCCTGGAAAGCAAACAACAGCACGAGCGTGGCCAGCAGGGCGAGCAGCGATAACGGGTGCAGTGCGCGCAGCGCGGCCTCCAGTGTGCCGGGACTTCGGCGCAAGCGGATTCTCACCGCTTGGGCGAGCGCGAGCGGCAGCACGATGTAGAGTGCCACGGACAACAGCAGCGTCGCCCACGGTACCGCGATCGCGGCGACCCCGAGCAGCAATGCAACGATCGGTGCGAATGCGAATACCATGATGGTGTCATTGAGCGCGACCTGGGTCAGGGTGAAGTTCGCCTCACCGTCCACCAGCTGACTCCAGACGAAGACCATCGCCGTGCACGGCGCGGCCGCAAGCAGGATCAGTCCGGCGATGTAGCTGTCGTGCTGGGCAGGCGGCAACCATTGCGCAAACAGGTGGCGGATGAAGATCCAGCCGAGCAACGCCATCGAGAAGGGCTTTACCGCCCAGTTCACGAACAAGGTGACGCCGAAGCCGCGCCAGTGTTGGCGTACCGCGCCGAGCGAGCCGAAATCCACCCGCATCAGCATCGGCACGATCATCAGCCAGATCAGCACTCCGATCGGCAGGTTGATGTGCGCAATCTGCATTGCCCCCAGCGCTTGAAAGGCTTGCGGGAACAGGCGGCCGATGCCGATGCCGGCGAGAATGCACAGCCCGACCCAAATGCTCAGCCAGCGCTCGAACGCGCCCAGCGCCGGTTTGCCAGCAGCATCGGCGGGCGACTCGCGCAGCAGCGCCTGCACGCGGCTTTCGATTTCGTCGCGTACCGCGCGGAACCCGTCGTCGGAGAGGTGCTTCGGATCGGGCAACGCCCAGTCTTCGCGCCGCGCGGCCGGAATCCACGGGCAGGCGTCGCCGCAGCCCATCGTCACCACGACGTCGAACGGCGTGGCGCCCAGGTCCTGCAACGATTTCGAATGCTGCGTGCCCAGGTCGATGCCGCGTTCGGCCATCATTTGGACCGCGCGCGGATTGATCGTCCCCGACGGGTGCGAACCGGCCGAATGCGCTTCCACGCGCGTGCCGCCATGCGCGCGGGCAAAGGCCTCCGCCATCTGGCTGCGGTTGGAGTTCTCGACACAAACGAACAGGATG
>JAICYA010000229.1 GCA_025934455.1 Rudaea sp. | reverse complement strand
CGCGTCGTCGAGAACCCACGAGCGCGGCTTGTCCAGCTCGCGCGACTTCGTTTCGCGCCAGAGAAGGACCAGCCTGAGCATGGCCAGCGAATCACGCGGCCAGTCCGACGCGCGCGGAAATGCGCGTTGCGGCTGCACATCCGGTTCGGCGTTGCAGACCTTGTCCACCAGTCGCCGGCAATCCTCGGCCAGCCATTCCGCACGGCCGAGTTCGGCGAGTTTTGCGGCCAGCAGCGCGTGGATCTGGGGCAGGTGTTCGACGTCCTGCGCGGCGTACTCGAGCTGAGCCGGGCTCAAAGGACGCTTGAGCCAATCCGAACGCGTCTCGCCCTTGGGCAGGTCCACGCCGAGCAGGGCGGCCACGAGTTTCTGGTAGCTCAGGCCCGGCCCGAGGCCCGTCATCGCCGCGGCGATCTGCGTATCGAACAGCGTGGCCGGACCGGACGGAATGATCGAGGACAGAGCTTCAAGGTCTTCGCTCGCGCTGTGCATCACGCAGGCGTTGCGCGCATCGGCAAGGCGGGTGGTGAGGGCGGCGTGGCCGTCCAGGGCCGGCGCGTCAATCACGGCGGTGCGTCCGCCGATTTGGGCCTGGATCAGCGCGAGCCTGGCGTAAAATGTATCGGTGCGCATGAACTCGGTGTCCAGGCAGATTACGGCCGGCGCCGTTTGCGCGGAAACCCATGCGGTGAGTACGGACTCGCTGTCTATCCAGTCAAACACGATTCATTCCTTGTTGCGGAAGATGCGCGAGATGGCCTAAGGTGCGCCATCGTCATCACACCTTCGCACATTCCGCAATGCCTGGTACCGAAGTCGTCAGCAAGCAAGCCGTGTACGGTGGCGCCGCCGGCATTGCCTTGCTCGCCTTTGCGCTGATTTACCGATTCTACCCCGGCAACCCGCCCGAGCCTGCCGCGCACTCGCCGCCGGCGGAGCCCGCCGCCGTTCCGGTCATGTCGCTGTCACCGACCGCGAAGGCAGCCGGCAATGGCGCGCCGGCGAAACCGGCGCAAGCCACGGCCGAGCCGCCGCCGTCCGCGCCGGCCATCCCGCCGACGAAGGCGATCGCGGCCTTGCTGAAAAAGGCGGCCAAGGCGTTCGACGAAGGCCATCTGACCGCGCCGAAGGATGCCAGCGCGCTCGCGTACTACCAGCAGGTGCTGGCGGCGGACAAGGATAGCGCTGCGGCGCATGCCGGCCTGGAAAAAATCCACAAATTCCTTTTGCAGCAAGCCGGCGATGCACTCGACCGCGGCGACGAGCGCGACGCGACGCGCGCGATTGGCGAATTGGCGCAGGTGCCCGAGACGGACGAAGATGTATCCGCCTTGCAGTCGCGCCTGAAGGCGCTGCGCCAGGTGATGCCCTTGCTCACGCGTGCGGCCGATTTGTTGCAGCAAGGCCATGCCACGGCGCCGCCGAACGGCAACGCACTGGCGGTGTATCGGCAGGTGCTCAAGCTCGATGGCGGCAACAAGCTGGCCGAACAGGGCTTGATCCAGGTGCAGCAGGGTTTCCTCGACCGCGCGCTGGCGGCCGCCGCGCAGGACGATTTCGACGGCGCGGACAAGGTTCTCGCCGATGCCTCGACGGTCAGTCCCGGTTCGCAGCAATTGCTGGACACGCGCTCGCGCATCGAGGGCATCCGCCGCGATCGCGCGGCGAACACGCTCAGCCAGGCCAATTCCGCGCTCGACGCCGGCAATCCGGATCTCGCCGAAACGCTGGCGAAGAAGGCGCTGGTGCTGAGCCCGGACCTCGCCGGCGTCGATGAATTCAATCGCCGCCTGCGTAACGCGCGGTTGTACGCGAGCTACAGCCCGGGCCAGATCGTTACCGACAAGTTCCTCGATCGCCACGGCAACGCGCCGCCGCTGGTGGTGATCCCCACCGGCAGTTTCATGATGGGCGCGCCGGCCGGCGAGAGCGGTGCGCGCGCAAGCGAGCAGCCGCAGCGGCAGGTCACGATCGACGCCGGTTTCGCGCTCGGCCGCAACGACGTCAGCGTCGGCGAGTTCCGCGTCTTCATCGACGATTCCGGCTACGCCACGGATGCGGAAAAAGCCGGCGCATCGAGCATCTACGATGAGACCACCGGGCGCATGATCGATCGCCGCGGAATCACCTGGCGCAACGATTATCTGGGCAATGCGGCGGACGACGACCTGCCGGTGATCCACGTTTCATGGAACGACGCCGTGGCTTACGCGCAGTGGCTTTCCGCGCGCACCGGCAAGCGTTATCGCTTGCCCAGCGAAGCCGAATTCGAATATGCGCTGCGGGCCGGGTCGAGCACGCGTTATCCCTGGGGCGACGGCAATCCGGCGCGCGTGCTCGACAACTTCACCGGCGATGGCGACCGATCGCCCAAGCTCAAGCGCAGCTGGGCCAAGGCGTTCCGCCGTTACGACGACGGCTACTGGGGGCCGGCGCCGATCGGCAAGTTCCCGCCGAATGCGTTCGGCCTGATCGACATCGATGGCAACGTGTCGGAGTGGGTCGCCGATTGCTGGCACGACAACTACACGCGCGCACCGGTCGACAGCAGTGCATGGATGAATCCCGGCTGCGCCGAACATGTGATCCGCGGCGGCTCGTGGGGCAGCGCGCCGGACCAGGTGCGTTCGGCATACCGGATTTCCGCGCCGTCGAGCACGCGCAGTGCGCGGGTGGGTATACGCGTTGCGCGGGATTTGTGAGATCGCGCGCGCCGGCGACCGGCCCGTTCAGCTTTTCAGCAATCGTACCTTGCCCGACGCGAGTTCGTATTCGGCGCAGACGACCCTTGCCTGGCCTTCTTTCACTGCTGCGGCGATGATCGGCTGCGCCGAAGCGATTCGCGCCGCGTTGTATTCGGCGTTCGCTTCGATCGCCCGTTCGAGCAGGTTGTCGCCGCCGGCTTTCACCACGTTTTCGATGCCGGCGCGCACGGCGTTGGTGATGTCCCAGATGTGGCCGGGCAAGGGTTTGGGATCCTGAAGTTCCTGAATGGTTGCCTTGACCGCGCCGCAGCTGCTGTGTCCGAGCACCATGACCAGCGGTGTGCCCAGGACGCCCACGCCGTATTCCAGGCTGGACAGCGCATCGGGATTCAGATAGTTGCCCGCCACGCGCACTACGAACAAGTCGCCGGGCGCCTGGTCGAACATCAATTCGGGCGCGACCCGCGAGTCGGCGCAGCTGAGGATCGTTGCAATCGGATGTTGCGCCTTCGCGCGAGCGGCGCGACCTGCAGAAAAATCCTTCGGATCGAATTTGTTCGCCGCGTAACGCGCGTTGCCGGCCAGCAATCGATCGAGCGCCGCTTGCGGCGTGATCGCGTTCTGCGGGGAGGAGTCGGCGCAGGCTCGGCGCATCGGCGCGGCGGCAGAAAGCGCGACGATGCCGAGGCCGGCATGCTGCAGGAAACGGCGGCGGGATTGACGGTCGGATTCGCGCATCACGCACACTCCTCGTCGAGTGAAAGTGGAAAAGAGCGCTGCGCCGGGATTCTACGCCGTCGCGTACGTTGCGTGCGAGGACTGGTGATTGGCCGCATAATCGCCATTTCGTCCGGATCCGGAATCGCCATGAACGCTCCAACCCGCATCGACACCGCCCGCGTGATTCATCCGCCGCGCGGTAGCCAGCTTACCTGCAAGAACTGGCTGATCGAAGCCGCGTACCGGATGATCCAGCACAATCTGGATCCGGAAGTTGCCGAAAATCCGGCGGAACTCGTGGTCTACGGCGGTATCGGTCGCGCCGCGCGCAACTGGGAGTGCTTCGACGCGATCCTGAAATCGCTGCGCGAGTTGAATCCGGACGAAACGCTTCTCGTGCAATCCGGAAAACCCGTTGGCGTGTTCAAGACGCATGCGGACGCGCCGCGCGTGCTGATCGCCAATTCCAACCTCGTGCCGCATTGGGCGACGTGGGAGCATTTCCACGAACTCGATAAGAAAGGCCTGATGATGTACGGCCAGATGACGGCCGGCTCGTGGATCTACATCGGCTCGCAGGGCATCGTGCAGGGCACTTACGAAACCTTCGTCGAGATGGGCCGCCAGAGTTACGGCGGCAATCTGCGCGGCAAATGGATTCT
>JAICYA010000409.1 GCA_025934455.1 Rudaea sp. | reverse complement strand
GGCGATCCGCGCCCGTTCGGCCTGTCGGTGGCGGCGTTTCACCACGTCAACCAGCAACGCGCGCGGCAATGGCCACACGCGTTGCTCGCGACCGCGACGCACGACACCAAGCGCGGCGAGGATGTGCGCGCGCGTCTCGCGGCGCTGAGCGGCACCCCAGCCGAGTGGTCCCGCGAGGTGCGGCATTGGGCGAGGCTCAACCGTCCGTGGAAGCTGCCCGTGCAAGACCGCGCCGCGCCCGATTCCGGCGACGAGTACCTGCTCTACCAGACCCTGATCGGCGGGTGGCCCATCGAGCTGATGGATGGCGCGTGGGACGACGGCGTCGCCGCGGAATTCGTGGCACGCATCCAGGCGTACATGACCAAAGCGCTGCGCGAGGCCAAGCTCAACTCCTCGTGGAATGATCCGGACACCGACTACGAAGACGCCACCGCGCAATTCGTCTCGCGCATCCTCGATCGCGAAACCGGTCGCCTGTTCCTTGAAGCATTCCTGCCGTTGCAACGGCGCGTCGCCGAGCTGGGCGTCCACAACAGCCTCGTGCAACTCGCGTTGAAACTCACCTGCCCCGGCGTGCCGGACATCTACCAGGGCTGCGAGCTGTGGGACCTGAACTTGGTGGACCCCGACAACCGCCGCCCGGTCGATTTCGCACAACGCGCAAGCCTGCTGGAGCAGGTAAAAGCCTTCGACGCGCTGCAGCCGGCAGAGCGCGTGTCGCAACTCACCGCATGGCGCGAACACTGGCACGACGGCGCCATCAAGCTGCACGTGTTGAGACGCTTGCTGGCATTGCGCGCCGCGCATCCCGCCGTGTTTGCCGAAGGCGATTACCTGCCCATCGAACTCGACGGCATTCCCGCCGACAGCGCGATCGCGTTCGAGCGCGTGCATGAGAGCCGGAGCATCGTGGTGGCGGCGATCCTGCGCCCCGGACAGCCCCAATCGATCGCCGGCGACCTCCAGCGTATCATCGCCGCCGAGGGTCAACGCCGCTTCGTCGATGTTCTGGGCGGCACACGATGCTCCAGGAACGCGACGTCCACGACAGGATCGTTGTTTGCGCGTCTTCCGGTCTTGGTGCTGCTGCGGGACGCCGATTACCGCGCATGATCGGGCGCACCCACGTCGCTTGCGCAACCCTTGAACTGCATTTCACCGAGTGGATCAGGCAATGGCACGCAGGACTGCGCGAGGATCCTTGTCAATGGCGCGCAGTAACACCTGGGCCGGGCCCGTCGGGATTCTGCGGCCTTGCTCCCAGTTGCGCAATGTGCCGAGCTCCACGTGGATCAGCTTGGCGAACTTTGCCTGCGACAGGCCGGATGCCTTGCGGATCCGCCTGACATCGGTTTCGCCGACCTGGAATTCGCGCGAAGGCGCGCGTTCGCCGCGCGCAATCTCGCCGGCTTCGGTCATGCTCTCGACCAAATCAGCGAAAAGTTTCTTGTCCATGGTTACCACCTCTCATTCAACTCGCGCAGAATGCGCTTCTCGGCAGCCGACAGGTCGTCTTTCCGACCCTTGGCGTAAATCAACAACAGGCGAATTTGCCCAGCGCTGCGCAAGTAGTAGTAGATGACGCGTGCACCGCCGCGCTTTCCCTTGCCTTTGGCGGCCAAACGCACCTTCCGCAATCCGCCGGTGCCTTCGATCACGTCGCCGGCGAGCGGGTTGGCCGCAAGCGCCAATTGGAATGCGCCGTATTCCTCATCGGTCAGCAGCGCCAGCACCTGACGGGTGAAGACGCTGGTCTCGATGAAGATCATGGGCGCAATACTATGTCAGTGACACACGTACGTCAACGGCGTACGTACGTCAACGGCGTACTCTCCCACGCCGCTGCGGCCTGCTTCTGACTCGATCATCCGCCTCGCGACGAAGGTCCGTGCCGTTCCCGTCAGTCGCGCTGCGCCTGTTTGTCGCCGCCGAAGGTCCGCTTCCGAGCGTGGAGCGAGGCATGGCCAGGAATTGAAACGACGATCATACCTAGTTATACTTGTATATAACCAAGGAGACAGAGATGCACACCACCAATCTGCGCAAAGTCGGCGGCTCGACCATGCTGGCGGTTCCACCGGCGTTGCTCGACGTCCTGAACCTGAAACCTGGCGCCAAGGTTGCCTTGGCGGTCGATGCCGGCC
>JAICYA010000456.1 GCA_025934455.1 Rudaea sp. | reverse complement strand
CAGCGATTTAAAGGCCCCCTTTGCGAAGCAACATCCGGTAAAATGAAGAAAGACGGGACCGTCGGTGTGTCGAATCTCACACACCACGTCGGCGGCGATTCCCTGCTTCTCAAAACTAATCAAGGTTCCCGTATGCAGCAAATTGTGGTTCGTGTCGACCAGAACTGTTGCGCCCGCGTCGGCCAGACGTTGTAGCGCCATCGGAAGCGGCGCGGGCGGCTGCCGCGGCGCCGGCGGCGCGGAGGGACGTGCGGTCGGCTGGCAGCCATTCGAAACTAGGAGGACGAGATGCAGGAATATCAACCCAATTCCCGAGCGCCAAACGCGACGCTGCGATCCGCGGCCGCGTTCGGATACAATGCGTTTGCCCCTGTGCTCTCGCTGCCGCGGTGACTTGGAAAGCCAACCGGGGCGGATCGGCCCGAAGATCGCGAGTTTCAATGCCACGCTGATGTTCGAAAAAAGAGCTATGCGCATGTCTGGCACTCCTCGGCAGCGGACGATACTATAGTATTTGGCTCGCGCAGCCTCCGACGCTAGAATCGCCCGCAAGTATAGCTTAACTGCATGGCCTTTCGCCACATGATCTGCCACAATGAAGGAGGCGGCACGTATACTGCGAAAACCGTATTGGTATGCCCACTACCGGGGTTTAGCCCGGCCGTGAGGCCATTTGGGTTGAGCGGGTTATTATAAACATACTGCGGCGCAATCCCAGATCCCAGGTTCATATAGGTCCAGTACTGCTGCCCGTTGGCGCCGTTCTGTAAGGTAGCCCAATTGGTCCCATTACCTATTAACTGGCCGCACTGAGCGTTCTTCGGCAACTGCGCGAATGCAATCGCACCGGGCGCCGGCGCCGTCCACGACGGAACTCCGGTGTTGCCCCCGCAGTTGAACTGAAACGCGATCAGCCGAGCGCTGGGGGCATTTTGCATGTAGCCATTGGCGGCGGAATAACTGCCAAAGATGGTCATCCCCGGCAATTGTAGTGGGTGCTGTGCTGGAACCGCATTCGGCGTAATCTGCGGCGCATTGATCAGCCCCAGCATGAGGCCCCAGCAACCGTTCTGCTGTGCATAGGTTAGCTGGGAGGCCGAAAGCGAGCTTTGCGCCGCCCACTGTTGCCAAGTCCAAGTGCCGCTTGGGTTGGTGATCGGTGGCGGCGACGGTGATTGGTAGGTTCCCGGTGTCACGTCGGGGCCAATGTCGATAAGTCCCAAAGGGTCCACTTCGCCGGACGGCTGGTTCCGTACGTAGCGGTGCAGGTTGGCGTCGCCCGCCCAAAAGCCGTCGGGATCTTGGCTCCGCCATGTTCCGGTCGCAGGATCGTACCAGCGATGATCCTCGTTCACCAGGCCGGTGTTTGGGTCGATATGGCCGCCAGCAAAGCCGGCGAAGTGATCAACCGTCGGATCCGACTCATAAGCCGTTTCACCGAAGGCGTTGTCGACGACGTGGTCAATCACGTTGCCGCTGCTGTCAACGACGTATCGCAGGCTGCCGAGGTTGTCGCCAAGGTCATAATGCGCAGTGTCGGCCGATGTCAGCGACGAGACCGCGCCTTCGGCATAAATTTGGTGGAGCGCCGTCAAGGTGTTACTGGCGTCAAACCGAAGGACGGGCAGTGCGAGGGCGGCGCCCGGCGTGCCCGCCGCGGGCAGCTCAGGGGAGACGTCGAGCACGTAGTGCTGCTCGCTGTCGTAACTGCCACTGCCGGTGCTATCGACGTCGGTGGCGATCAAGTGATCGAACACGCCGTAAACGTAATGAACAT
>JAICYA010000418.1 GCA_025934455.1 Rudaea sp. | reverse complement strand
TCGCGCGAGAAAAAAACCTTGCGTGTGCGGCGGTCGTAGATCGCGAATGCCCACATGCCGTTGAGGCGATTCGGTAGATCGTCGCCCCATTGCCGCCAGCCGTGCAGCAGCACTTCAGTGTCGGAATGGTCGCTGGCGAAGCGCGCGCCGAGCTTCTCAAGTTCCTTGCGCAGTTCGGCGAAATTGTAGATCTGGCCGTTGAAGACAATGGTCAACGCGCCGTCTGCGGTCGTCATCGGCTGCTTGCCGCCGGCGATGTCGAGGATGGCAAGGCGGCGGAAACCCAGGTGCACGCCGCGATCGGCTTCAATCAGGAACGACTCGTCATCCGGGCCGCGATGCGCGATGCGTGCGGTCATGCGCCGCAGCGTTGCTTCATCCCCGGCGCCGAAGAATCCGGCGATGCCACACATGCTCAGCCGGCCTCGTCGTGGCGTACGACGCGGCCGATCCGGTACACCGCCTTGCCCTGCGATTCGTGATAGGTGCGGTTGAGCATTTCCGCGAGCAAGCCCATCAAGATGCTCAGGATGCCGACCGCGCCGAGGAACACGGCGAGCAACGGCAGCGGCGTCTGGATCAGCGACGTGCCCTTGATGAGCTTGAGCGCAATGGCCCAGATGCCGGCAAGGGTGCCGGCCAGTATGCTCAGGAATCCGAAGCCGCCGAACACGTAGATCGGCTTGCTCGCATAACGGAACAGGAACTTCACCACGAGCAGATCGAGGACGACCTTGACGACACGTTCGAGGCCGTACTTGGATTCTCCGTGCAGGCGCGGATGGTGTTGCACCGGCAGCTCGGTCACGCGCGCGCCGTTCCACGCTGCGTAAATCGGCACGAAACGGTGCATTTCGCCGTAGAGCTTCACCCCGTCGAGCACCTCGCGTCGGTAGGCCTTGAGCGAGCAGCCATAGTCGTGCAGGCGCACGCCAGATACGCGCGAAATCAAACCATTGGCGATGCGGCTCGGCAGGTTGCGCTTGATGGCGTGATCCTGCCTGTCCTTGCGCCAGCCGGAGACGACATCGAAACCTTCGTCGAGTTTTGCGAGCAATTTGCCGATGTCGTCGGGATCGTTCTGCAGGTCGCCGTCCATCGGAATAATGATGGCGCCGCGCGCGTGGTCGATGCCGGCCATGAAGGCGGCGGTCTGGCCGTAGTTGCGGCGGAAATGCAGCACGACGACCCGTGCTTCGTCCGCGGCAATCTTGTCGAGCAGCGCGGCCGAACCGTCGCTGCTGCCATCGTCGACGAGCACGAGTTCCCAGCGCTTGCCCAACGCGTCGAGCGCTGTGCGAACGCGCTCGTAAAGGGTCGGGATGTTTTCCGCTTCGTTGTAGAGCGGGATCGTAACGGTCAGGTCAGGCGCGACACTCAACTGCGCAACTCCGTCCGGTTCTTGAACAACTCCAGCGCCTGCGGATTGGCCAGCGCGTCGGTGTTCTTCACCGGCCGCCCGTGGATGGTCTCGCGCACGGCGATCTCGGTGATCTTGCCGGAAATCGTGCGCGGGATGTCGGTCACTTGCAGGATTTTCGCCGGCACATGCCGTGGCGTGGTGTTGTCGCGGATCTGTTTGCGGATGCGATCGCGCAGGGCATCGTCGAGCGTGATGCCCTCGCGCAGGCGCACGAACAGGATCACGCGCACGTCGCCGTTCCATTCCTGGCCGACGGCGATGGATTCGAGCACCTCGGGCAGGTGCTCGACCTGGCGGTAGATTTCCGCCGTGCCGATGCGCACGCCGCCGGGATTGAGCACGGCGTCGCTGCGGCCATAGATGACGATGCCGTCGTGCTCGGTCAGCAGGGCATGGTCGCCGTGACACCAGACGTTTTCCACTTTGGAAAAATACGCATTTTTATACTTCGCGCCGTCGGGATCGTTCCAGAACCCGACCGGCATGCACGGAAACGGCGCGGTGCAGGCGAGTTCGCCCTTCTCGCCGCGCACGGGTTTGCCGTCGTCGTCGAGGATTGCAACCGCGAGTCCCAGCCCACGGCATTGCAGTTCGCCGCGATACACGGGCAGCAGCGG
>JAICYA010000284.1 GCA_025934455.1 Rudaea sp. | reverse complement strand
GTTGTACTTGGCGATGCGATCCGAACGGCACAGCGAACCGGTCTTGATCTGGGTGGCGGTGGTTGCGACCGCGAGGTCGGCGATGGTGGTGTCCTCGGTTTCGCCCGAGCGGTGCGACACGATCGCCGCATAGTTGGCCGCGTCGGCCATCGCGATGGCCTCCAGCGTCTCGGAAAGCGTGCCGATCTGGTTCACCTTGATCAGGATCGCGTTGGCGATGTGGTTGACAATGCCCTCACGGAAGATCGCCGGATTGGTGACGAACAAATCGTCGCCCACCAACTGGATCTGCTTGCCCAGTTTTTCCGTGATGCGCTTCCAGCCAGCCTGGTCGCCCTCGGCCAGACCATCCTCGATGCTGATGATCGGATATTTCCGCACCCAGTCGGCGTACAGCTCCACCATGCCGGCGGCGTCGAGTTTGCGGTTCTCGCCCTTGAGGTCGTACACGCCGTTGTCAAAGAACTCCGACGAGGCCGGATCCAGCGCGATCCATATCTGCTTGCCGGCCTGGTAACCGGCCGCGTCGATCGCCTCCAGGATGATTTCGATCGCTTCTTCGTGCGACCGCAGCGCCGGCGCGAAACCGCCTTCATCGCCGACCGCGGTATTCAGGCCACGCTTTTTCAAGCGCGCTTTCAACGCGTGGAAACATTCAACGCCCGCGCGCAACGCATCGGCGAAACGCGTGAAGCCGGCCGGCATCAGCATGAATTCCTGCATGTCGAGCGGGTTGTCGGCGTGCACGCCGCCGTTGATGACGTTCATCATCGGCACCGGCAGCACGGGCGCGCGATCGCCAGCGAGATGCTGCCACAAAGGTAGCCTGCGCGACGCCGCCACCGCGCGCACCGCGGCCAGCGATACGCCGAGCGTGGCATTGGCGCCGAGGCGCGACTTGTTGGGGGTGCCGTCCAGTGCGATCAGTTTGTCGTCGAGCCCCCGCTGGTCGGCTGCGTCGAAACCCGCCAAGGTCTTCGCAATTTCGCCGTTGACGTTGGCAACGGCTCGCGTAACGCCCTTGCCCAGGTAGCGCGCCTTGTCGCCATCGCGCAATTCGACCGCCTCACGCGAGCCGGTAGACGCGCCACTCGGCACGATCGCGCGCCCGAAGGCGCCGCCGGCCAGGGTGATTTCGGCTTCGAGGGTGGGATTGCCACGCGAATCGAGGACTTCGCGGGCATGGAGGGTCTTGATTGTCGTGGTCATCGGCAGCGGTCCGGGCGGGTTAATGTTTTCGTCATTCCGGAGCGGGCCGCAGGCCCGAATCCGGAATCGGTCTGAGGGCCGACATGCACTACGACACCGATTCCGGGTTCTGCCTTCGGCAGCCTCGGAATGACAAACTTGTTATTTGTATGATGCCTCAAGAAACCCGGCGCGCTTGGTCGCCGCATCAAGCGCCTTCAGCGTTTCCAACAGCGCTTCCATCTTGCCCAGCGGCCACGCATTCGGCCCATCGGAAAGCGCCTTGTCGGGATCGGGATGCGTTTCCATGAACACGCCCGCGACGCCCACCGCGACCGCTGCGCGCGCCAGTACCGGCACGAACTCGCGCTGGCCGCCGGATTTCTCACCCTGCCCGCCCGGCAACTGCACCGAATGGGTGGCGTCAAACACCACTGGGCACCCGGTTTCGCGCATCACGCTGAGCGAACGCATGTCGGAGACGAGGTTGTTGTAGCCGAAACTCGCGCCGCGCTCGCACACCATGATCGCGTCGTTGCCGGCCGCACGCGCCTTGTCGACGACGTGCCGCATGTCCCACGGCGACAGGAACTGGCCCTTCTTGATGTTGACCGGCCGGCCCGCACGCGCGACCTTCTGGATGAAGTCGGTCTGCCGGCACAGGAACGCGGGCGTCTGCAACACGTCCACGACGTCCGCGACCTCATCGAACGGCGTGTATTCGTGCACGTCGGTCAACACCGGCACGCCGATCTGCCGTTTCACCTCGCCGAGAATCCGCAGGCCTTCTTCCATCCCAAGTCCGCGAAAACTCTTGGCCGAGGTGCGATTGGCCTTGTCGAAACTGGACTTGAAGATGAAGGGAATGCCGAGCTTGCCGGTGATTTCCTTCAAGCGCCCGGCCGCGTCGAGCTGCAGCTGCTCGGACTCGATCACGCACGGGCCGGCGATCAGGAAGAAGGGCTTGTCGAGACCAACTTCGAAGCCGCACAGGTTCATGGCGAGCCCCTCTCCCCCCCGGAGAGGGGTTGGGGTGAGGGTTCGGAATGGCTCATATGTGCATACTCGTAAATTGCCTGCCTGAATCCGAGCGCATCCTCACCCGCCCTGCAGGCACCCTCTCCCGGAGGAGGAGGAAAAAGCGCCCACTCACCCCGCCACCTCTTTGGCCAGACGCGGCGCATCCCGCACAATCTTGTATTCGCGTGCTGCGCGCACAAAGCCATTGAACAGCGGATGGCCAAGGCGCGGCGTGGACGTGAACTCGGGATGGAACTGGCACGCCAGGAACCAGGGGTGTTTGGCGCGCGGCAGTTCGACGATCTCGACCAGGTCATCCACCGACACACCGGCGATCACGAGCCCGGCCTGTTCCAGCTGTTCGCGGTAGTGGTTGTTGAATTCGTAGCGATGCCGATGGCGCTCGCGCATGGTGTCGACACCATACAGTTCGCGCGCGATCGTGCCCGGCCGCAACATGCACTCCTGCGCGCCGAGGCGCATGGTACCGCCGAGGTCGGAAGCCTCATCGCGGCGCTGCACATCGTCCGCGCCCTGCCGCCACTCGGTGATCAACGCGATGACCGGCGCCGGCGTCTCGCGGTTGTTCTCGGTGGAGGCGGCGCCCGCAAGGCCGACCACGTTGCGCGCGTATTCGATCACCGCGGCGTGCATGCCATAGCAGATGCCGAAATACGGAATGCCGCGTTCGCGCGCGTACTGCACCGCCTGGATCTTGCCCTCGAAACCGCGTTTGCCAAAGCCGCCGGGCACGAGGATGGCGTCGGCGCCGCGCAGGATGGCGTCGGCACCGTGCGTTTCGATGCGCTCGGAATCGATCCACTCGAGGTGCACGCGGGTCGCGTTGTGGATGCCGCCGTGGCGCAGCGCCTCGCCCAGCGATTTGTACGCGTCCTTGTGTTCGACGTATTTGCCAACGATGTAGATGTGTACTTCATCCCTGGGGTTTTCGATCGCATCCACCGTCCGCTTCCACTCCGCCAGGTCGGCCGGCTTGGCGTCGAGGCGCAGGCGCTCGACCACGATGTCGTCCAGCCCTTCCCGATGCAGCCACAACGGCAGCTTGTAGATGGTGTCGGCATCGGCGGCACTGATCACCGCGCTTTCCGGCACATTGGTGAACAGTGCGATCTTGCGCCGTTCGGCTTCCGGCAGCGGTTCTTCGCAGCGGCACACCAGGATGTCGGGCTGGATGCCGAGCGCGC
>JAICYA010000438.1 GCA_025934455.1 Rudaea sp. | reverse complement strand
TTGGGCCAGATTATGACCCGCGCCGCCACGGTCGTGCGGCACAACAATGTTTTGCGCGAGGCTCTCGGCCAGGTGAGTGAATTGGCCGAACGGTCCCAGCGTTGCTCGCTTTCGGACACCGGCAACTGGACCAACCAGAACGTGGTGTTCACCAAGGCGCTGCGCGATATGTTCCCGCTGGCTAAAGCCATCTTGAAGGGCGCCTTGCAGCGTGATGAATGCCGCGGCGCCCATTACAAGCCAGAGTTTGCCTTGCCCGGCTTGACCGCCACTTCGCCGGCCGAACACCGCCGTGAAGCCGAAGGCTGGTGCGATCAGTTCGAGGCGAACACCAAGAAGTGGTTGAAATCGACCATCGCCACCTGCAATGGCGGCGAGCCCGAATTGACCTACGAAGAAGTCGATAGCTCGCTGCTTCCGCCACGGCCTAGATTGTATGGGCTTGTCGGAGGAGAGATTATCGAAGAGGTCTGGAAGCAGCGGCAAAGCGCCCGGCAGCCGCAGCCGGCGAGCGATGGCAATGGCGCGGCAGTGAAGCCGGCGGCGGTGGCGGCATCTTAGGTTTAGTAGCAGGCACACACGTTGAAATACACCGTGCTTATTGAAGAATCGGACGAAGGGTTTGCCGCCTCCGTCCCTGGGCTGCCAGGATGCCATTCACAGGGCAGTACTGAGGCGGTGGCGCTGGCGATGATCGCCGACGCGATACGGGAGTTCCTGGATGTGGTGCAGGAATTGGCCCAAGCTGGGAACGCCAAGCCAATTGAGGTCGAGGTGTAGTCGTCACAACCCAGTGCATTCGATCACGATGGGTTACATCGTGCGAGACGCGGGCCTGACGAACGATGAGTTTAGACGACTAGTATGATGAAGCAGGGCGAAAGAAGGCGGCTCCGCCGCAAACGAAAGCGGTGATAAATCACCGCACTCCAAGGATCTTAAACCAAAATCACATTGATGGATCACTCGACAAATTCGCACGATCATGCCGGCCACGCTCCGGCAGGCGAGATAACGTTTTCCGTCCGCGTGCTGCGGCAAGACGCGCCCGGCGAACCAAGCTATTGGGAACGCCACACCGTCGTGCGCGAGAATGACATGAATGTCATCAGCGTGCTGCAACGCATCGCCGCCAAGGCCCGCACGTCCGACGATAAGCCGGTCGCCCCGGTGGCGTGGGACTGTAACTGTTTGGAGGAGGTGTGCGGCGCCTGCACGATGCTCGTCAATGGTCATGTGCGGCAGGCCTGCACCGCGCTGGTCGATCGCTTGCTTCAAGACCAACCCGGCGAGATCGAACTGCGGCCCATGACCAAATTTCCGGTCATTCGCGACCTGATGGTCGATCGCTCGCGCCTGTTCCGTGCCCTGGAAAAGTTGAAGGCCTGGATTCCGGTCGATGGCTATCACGACATGGGGCCGGGCCCTCGCCAATCGCCCGAGCAGCAACAGCAAGCCTATCCATTGAGTAAGTGTATGAGCTGCGGCTGTTGCCTGGAGGCCTGCCCGCAATATTTGAAGGTGGATCTCGAACGTCGCGAGGGCGAAACCGACGGCGACTTCCATGCCCGCCGCAACGCGGAATACGACCGCCACTTCATTGGCGCGCACGCCATCAGCCAGGTGATGCTGTTCAACACGCATCCCACCGGCGCGATGAACGCGGGCGAGCGTCTCGACGCGTTGATGGGCGAGGGCGGCCTGCAAGTGTGCGGCAACGCGCAGAACTGCGTGGCCGTTTGTCCGAAAGAAATCCCGCTGACGACCTCAATCGCCCGCGCGGGCCGGGCGACGACGCTGCATTCGTTGAAGCGCTGGTTTGATCGATAGGGTTTTGCGATCCGGCTTTCCGTTTTGCATTAGAAGGTTGAACCACCGGATCAACCGCCGGCACGCGCGGCGGAAT
>JAICYA010000158.1 GCA_025934455.1 Rudaea sp. | reverse complement strand
GTAGCCGCCGGCGCCGCCAAGTTTCACGTTGTAGCCTTTTTCCACGCGTGCGTAGATGCCGCGGTCGCAGATCACGATCTGGCCGTTGAACGTGCCCGGCGGAAACGGATTGCTCTTGCCGGTCGGCGGATAATCGGTGGGACCGGTGCCGCACAGGGCATTGCCGTAGTTGCCGGCGTAGACGATTTCGTTCGGCCCGTAACCCGAGGTGTAGCCGGCGCCGCTCAGCGTGGGCGGCGCATTCGCCGCGCCGGAAAATCCGCCGATGGAATTGGCGAACTGGCGGTTGTGGGTGGCGTTCGCCACGCCAATCACCCACGGCGCGTTGCCGGGTTCGCCGAGCGAATTCGGTCCGGGACCTTCATTGCCCGCCGCCGCCACGACGACGATACCCGCCGCGCGCGCGTTGAACATCGCCGCCGCGTCGGTATTTCCCTGCGCGAGCAATTGCCAGGCGTCCTGCGCATCGCCGCCGATGGAATAATTGATCACGTCGACGTTGTCGGCGATGGCCTGGTCCAATGCGCCGACGAGATCCGATTCCGGACAAGTGCCGCCGGCAGTTCCGGACTTGCAGGCCTTGTACATGATGATGTTGGCATGCGGCGCAACGCCCGACACGAAGCGGCTCAGCGACACCGTCATGCCCTTGAGTGCATTGTCCATGCCGTCGCCGGCGGCAATGCCGGAAACATGCGTGCCATGGCCGACGCTGTCGATACCCTTCGTCCCCTCGTCGGTGAAATCGTAGATGCCGATCAGTTTGTTGTTGCAGGTCGCCTGCGCGCTCGCGCACAAGCCATAAAAATGTCCGCGCGGATTCTGGATCGCATAGCCGTCCGGCCCCGTCGCCGCGAACGAGGGATGCGTGGGACTGATGCCGGTATCGATGATGCCGATGACCACGCCTTCGCCCTTCGTCGTGGCGACGCCGGCGACCTGGCCATTCCATAATTTGTCCGCGCCGATCCACTCGGGGCCCGCATCGGTCAGCGGATGCGAAACGCGTTCGCGGCGCACGCCAAGCACGCCCGGCAAGGTCGCCAGGTGCGCGGCTTCCGCGTCGGTCAGGGATAACGCCATGCCATTGCCGGCATAGCGGTACACCGTCCTCGGCGTCAACGTGCGACCGAGTTCGGCGCTGCCCGCGTCGAGCACACGCGTGCGCGCGGCGTCGAGCTGTTGCAGGTAATCCTGTGCCAACGCAGAGCGCAGTTCGCGGCGCATCGCCGGCTTTTCGCCGCCTTCCACGGCCGCCAGGTTCTGCGCCGTCACCCGTGCCTGCACGTGCTCGACCAGCGATTGGCCCTGCAGTCGCACCAGCCAGGTGTGGCGGTCATCGGCAGCCGGCACTGCGGCGGCGACCAGCGGAAACAACGCAGCGAGCAGGGCGAAACGAAAGCGCATGAAAGGCTCCACGTAGGCTTCGCGCTAGTTTACTCCGCGCCGTGCGGTTACGATGCGCGGCCTATGCCGTCCATCCAGACCGAACCTGTACCTTTAGAATCAGCACCCTTGCTGCAGGCGCAGTCGCTGCGCTTCGCGCGCAACGACGAAGCGCTCTTCGGTCCGCTGGATTTTTCCCTGCATGCCGGCGAGACGGTGCTGATCGAAGGCGACAATGGTTCCGGCAAGACCACCCTGCTCAAGGTGCTGTCTGGCCTGCTCGAGGCGACATCCGGAAGCGTGCTGCTGCACGGCACGCCGCTGACGCTCGCCAAGCTCTCGCATCAGGTCGCCCTGCTCGGCCACTTGCTGGGACTCAAGCTCGAGTTGTCCGCGCTGGAAAACCTGCGCTTCGCCACCGGAATTGGTGGCATCCGCTCCGGCATCACGCCGCACCTGGCGCTCGCCAGCGTCGGCCTCGAAGGATTCGAAGACGCGCCGTTGCGCACCTTGTCCGCCGGCCAGCGCAAGCGCGTCGCGCTCGCGCGCCTGCTGCTCGTACCCGCGGCGCTGTGGCTACTCGACGAACCGTATGCGAACCTCGACCGCGGCGGCATAGACCTCGTCAACCGCCTGCTCGAACATCACGCGCGCCGCGGCGGCGCGGCCCTGATCACCTCGCACGGCGCGTATGCGTTCACCTCGGGCACACCGCGTCGCCTCGCGTTGAAGACGGCCGCATGAAACCGGGATCGACCTCCGCCGCCAGCTTCGCTCTGCTGCGCCGCGACCTGCTGCTGGTCTGGCGCCGGCGCGGCGACGCCCTGAATCCTTTATTGTTCGCGATCATCGTGGTCGCGCTGTTTCCATTCGCGCTCGGTCCGGAAGCTGCGGTGCTCAGTCGCATCGCCGCCGGCACCATCTTCGTCGCCGTTCTGCTCGCCATGCTGCTCTCGTTGGATGCGTTGTTCCGCAGCGACCTAGAAGACGGCTCGCTGGAACAACTCGTGGTGTCGCCGCATCCGCTGGCACTGCTGCTCGGTTGCAAGATTCTCGTGCACTGGATGACGACGGCGTTGCCGCTCATCGTCATCGCGCCGTTGCTCGCACAACTGCTGCAGCTGCCGGACAAAACTCTACCCGTTTTGCTCACTGCACTTGCGCTGGCCACGCCGCTGCTAAGCTTGATCGGCGCGGTGTGCGTCGCGCTAACCGTCGGCATGCGCCGCTCTGGTATGCTGTTGACCTTGCTCGTGCTGCCGCTGATCGTGCCCGCACTGATCTTCGGCGCTGGCGCCTGCAACGCCGCCCAGAATGGATTTGCCTATTCCGCACCGCTGTTGTGGCTGGCCGCCTGGCTGGTGCTGGCATTGATCCTCGCGCCGCTCGCCGCTGCCGCCGCATTGAAAATTTCGTTGACCTGAAATGAATCCCCTCGTCCTCTGGTTCCACAAGCTCGGCTCGCCGCCGTATTTCTACCGCTTCGCGGGGAAATGGCTGCCGTGGTTGTACGCGCTCGCCCTGATCTGCGGCGCCGCCGGTTTTTACGGCGCGCTGTTCACCGCGCCGGCGGATTACCAGCAAGGCGATTCGTTCCGCATCATGTACGTGCACGTGCCCTGCGCGTGGATGGGCCTGTTCGCCTACCTGTTCATGGCCGCGAACGGATTCGTCGGCCTGGTGTGGCGCATCAAGTTGTCGGAAACCCTCGCCATGGCCAGCGCGCCCGTCGGCGCCGCGTTCACGTTCATCACCCTCGTCACCGGCTCGCTGTGGGGCAAGCCGACGTGGGGAACGTGGTGGACCTGGGACGCGCGCCTGACTTCCGAACTTGTGCTGCTGTTCCTGTATTTCGGCGTGATCGGCCTGTACCACGCGATCGAGGATCGCCGCCAGGCTGCGCGCGCGGCGGCATTCCTCGCCCTGATCGGCATCGTCAACCTGCCCATCGTGCATTACTCGGTGATCTGGTGGAACACCCTGCACCAAGCGCAGACGGTAAGCCTCGTCGGGCCGTCGAAGATCACGCCGAGCATGCTCTGGCCGCTGCTCACGCTCGCGTTCGCCACGCACGTATACTTTTTCGCCAGTGTGCTGGCGCGTTCGCGCGTGGCCCTGCTCGAACTCGAATCCGGCAAGGACTGGGTGCGCGCGCTGCTGCCCGCCACGGAGACCCCCCATGACTGATTTCTTCGCCATGCACGGCTATGCCGCCTACGTCTGGCCGTCCTATGCGTTATTCGCCGTGGTGCTGCTCGCCGACGCGCTCGCGCCCGTGTTCGCGCGCCGCCGCGTGATGCGCGATCTTGCACGACGCGTTCGCCGCGCCGCCTCGAGGAAAGCGCCGTGACGCCCACCCGCAAGCGCCGCCTGATCGCGGTGAGCCTGATCCTGATTGCGGTTGCCGTCGCCGCCGCGCTGACCACGCTCGCGCTCAGCCGCAACATGAGCTACCTGTTTTCGCCCAGCGAAGTACTCGCCGGCAAGGCGCCGGAAGGCGCGAGCTTCCGCCTCGGCGGCGTGGTGCTGGAACATTCGATCAAGCGCGCGCCGGGGTCGCTGACCGTGGATTTCGTCATCACCGATCGCTTTCACGACATGCCGGTGCAATACACCGGCGTGCTGCCCGACCTGTTCCGCGAAGGCCAGAGCATCATCGCCACGGGACAAATGCAGGGCGATCGTTTCGCCGCGCGCGAAGTGCTGGCCAAACACGACGAAACCTACATGCCCAAGGAAGTCGCCGACGCGATCAAGAAAGCCGAGGACGCAAAGAAGGCCCACGCCGCGGATTGATGCAGGTCAAGCCGGCGGTATGCGCCTGCCGCGGCGCAGGTCTATAATCGTTCGCGGTTAAATCAATAGGAGATCGATCATGTCGCACGAATCTGATTCCACGAACACTAGCCGCCGCCGCTTCTTCGCCGTCGCCGGCAGCGCGATCGGCGCCGCTGCTGTCATTGGCGTGCTGCCGCGCCAGGCGCGCGCCGCCGACTTGCCGCATCTGGAAGCTTCCGATGCGACCGCGCAGGCGCTGCATTACAACGACGACGCGACCAAGGTCGACAAGGCCGCCGCACCGACATGGAAAGCCGGCGAGGCCTGCCACAACTGCAACTTCTTCCAGGGCGGCGCGAACGACCAGTGGGGTCCGTGCCAGCTGTTCCCCGACAAGGCCGTGCACCGAGCCGGCTGGTGCGCCGGCTACGCGAAGAAAGCCTGACGCTTCGCGCGTCGCAATCTTTCCTCGTCTCGCGTAACCTATCGGCTTGTCCCCGCAAGCCGATAGCGCGCTGCGCTCGTTTTCCCCATGCTTCCCGAACTCGGCCAATTCGCCCTCATCCTCGCCCTGCTGCTCGCGGCAGTGCAATGCACGCTGCCGATCTACGGCGCGTGGCGCGGCAATGCGACGCTCATCTCCATCGCGCGTCCGGTAGTCGCCGGACAGGCCGTGTTCGTCGTGCTCGCGTTCGGAATCCTGACTTGGGCCTTCCTTACCCAGGATTTTTCCGTCGCCTACGTTGCGCAGAATTCCAACCTCTCGCTGCCCTGGTACTACCGCTTCCCGGCGGTGTGGGGTGCGCACGAGGGTTCGCTGCTGCTGTGGATCCTGATCCTCAATGTCTGGTCCGTCGCCGTCGCCGCGTTCAGCCGCCACCTGCCTGAAGCGACCATGGCGCGCGTGCTAAGCGTTCTCGGCTTCATCAGTTGCGGATTCCTGCTGTTCACCCTGCTCACCTCCAATCCGTTCCTGCGCCATCTTCCCGCGCTGCCCGACGGCAACGACCTGAATCCGATCCTGCAGGACCCGGGCCTGATCATGCATCCGCCGATGCTGTACACCGGCTACGTGGGATTCTCGGTCGCATTCGCGTTCGCGATTGCCGCGCTGCTCGGTGGTGAACTGGACGTAGCGTGGGTACGCTGGGCGCGCCCGTGGACGAACGTCGCCTGGGCCTTCCTCACTCTCGGCATCACGCTCGGTTCGTGGTGGGCGTATTACGTGCTCGGCTGGGGCGGCTGGTGGTTCTGGGATCCGGTCGAGAATGCCTCGTTCATGCCCTGGCTGGT
>JAICYA010000014.1 GCA_025934455.1 Rudaea sp. | reverse complement strand
CTGTCCGTCCGGTAGGCCGACGAATTTGCCGTGCGTCTGCACCAGCGTGTGCGGGCAGGTGGCGAGCAGGCGCCGCCAGTTCGGCGCGTTCGCCTGCGCGATGGCGTTGTTGTCGCGCGCTTCGCGATGGCCCCAGCCATCCAGGATCAACAGCAACACGGGTTTGGGTCGGGACATGGCGAACTCTGAAAAATCGGGTGGATAATGTTAGCCGATTAAACCCCGCAGCGACCCGCCGCATCCAACGCGCAACACGACTCGCACCGGAGCAGCCCCATGAAACGATTCGCACTCATCGCATTGTCCGCCGTCTTCGCCGTCGGCAGCGCTTTCGCCGCCGGCAATGCGGACCTGGATATCGACAAGGTCAACGGCAGCATCCACGTGCCGGACAACGCCACGGTCGGCAAGTTGTCGACGGTCAACGGCAGCATCCATGTCGGCGACGGTGCGCACGCCGTGGACGCGACCACCGTCAACGGCGGCATCCATCTCGGCGCCAACACCACGATCGAAGCGCTGGATACGGTGAACGGCGGCATCCACGTCGGTGCCGGAACGAAGATTGCCAAGACCATCGAAGCGGTCAACGGTTCGATCGCGCTCGGCTCGGGTGCGGACGTGGCCGGCAAGGTTTCCAACGTCAACGGCGGCATCGCGCTCGATGCGGCGCACGTCGGCGGCGGCATCGAAACGACTTCGGGCGACATCGACGTCGGTGCGAATTCGCGCGTCGACGGCGGGATTCTCGTCAATCAGGACAATAGCTGGTTCCACTTCGGCGTCAGCCGCGACCCGCGCATCGTCATCGGCCCGCATGCCGTGGTGAAGGGCGATCTCGTGTTCAAGCGCACCGTGCAGCTTTACGTCAGCGACAGCGCCTCGGTCGGAAAAATCGACGGCGCCAAGGCGATCCCGTTCACTGGCGACAAGCCGCCGCAGTAGCCTTTGCATGGCTTGCCGCGCTCCCGCACGTCGCCCGTGAAACGCTCGGACGATCGCCGCGTTCAGGTTACGTTCGCGATTGCGGGAGCAGGGTTGAACCGCATCGGCGATTTAGCCCTGATGCTCCGGCGCCCCACTGTCGAAAACACTTCGACCGGAACAGTGGCGCGAATCGCCAAGCCCGACACCGCTGCGACAGTACATTGCTGAAAGCCGTTGGTGCCGGTAATCGAAAGACCATGTGCTTGGTCCCCCAAGGAGAATTCACATGTCAAATTTCATGCAAAAATCCATGGCGATGGCAACGGTTGCGGCGATGCTTGCGATGGGCGTACCCAGCGCACACGCCAGTCAAGCCCAGTTGGACTGCAAGCTGCGTTTCTCGCTTTCGGGCTGGTCCGCAATTTACAAGCATGCTGAGGGAAGAGGGGTCGTCACATGCGCTGACGGCAGCTCGATGAACGTTGCGATCGAGGCCAAGGGCGGCGGACTCACCGTCGGCAAGTCACACATCGATGGCGGCAAGGGAAAGTTTTCGGATGTCCGCACGATCGATGACGTTCTCGGATCCTATGTAAACGGAGAAGCTCACGTCGGTGTCGTCAAGTCGGGCACCGCGCAATTGCTGACGAAGGGAACCGTGTCGCTGGCGCTGGCTGGCGCCGGTGAAGGTGTCGATGTCGGCCTCGACGTCGGCGAAATGACCTTGAAGCGATCCGAGCGGCACGCATCGGAAGAACGACAATAACGACGCCGTGCTGGTGGCATGACGCGCCTGTCGGTTGCGAGTCCATGCCGCTCCCTTCGCCGCCCGATACGGCCTCATGCGTATCGGGCGGCTCTCCAACGAACACGCCATGCCTGCGCGGCGAATGTCCCACGTTTGCCGAGATTGCATAGTCCCGCCGCGACTCCTGGCGTGCACCAGGTGGAATCTTCCAAATGTTGCCCCGTCGATACCTGCATGGCGTCTTGTTGTGCGTAGCGGCCTTGTCGCTCGGCTGTGCGCCGCTGCGCACGGATTTCGTCAAGGAACCTTCCACGGCCCTGCCCGCCGCCACGGACACGGCGTCGGCACGCTATGTCCAGTCGGAGCTGGATCTGCATCCGCAGCAATCGGGTTTTCGTCTGCTGGCGGGCGGCACGAACGCACTGATGAGCCGTGTTGCGCTCGCCGATCACGCAGAACGTTCCATCGATTTGCAGTATTTCATCTTCAACGACGACGCTACCGGACGCCTGATCGCCCAGCGTCTCATGGCCGCGGCGGATCGCGGCGTGCGCGTGCGCATTCTGCTCGACGATTTCGAGCTGTCCGGCAAGTACCCCTTGCTCGATGCCCTGAACGTGCATCCGAACATTTCCGTGCGCGTATTCAATCCCTTCCGCGCCCGCGCGCCCGCGCCGCTCAAGGCCGTCGAATTGCTGCTGGAATGGCGCCGCCTCAATCGCCGCATGCACAACAAATCCTTCATCGTAGACAATGACGTCGCCATCATCGGCGGCCGCAATATCGGCGACGCCTATTTCGATGCGGACGACACGAGCAATTTCCGTGATCTCGACGTCATCGCGATCGGCCCGGTGGTTACCGCCGCCTCGCGCACGTTCGACACCTACTGGAACAGCGATGCCGCGTATCCCGTTGCGGCGTTCGGCACGCCGCGTCATCCGGAGCGCGACCTCGCGCGCACGCGTGCCGCGCTGGCGCACGATGCGCGGCAATTCGCCCAGTCGGACTACGCGCAGGCGTCGCTCGACAAACTGCCCGGAGGCGCGACGGCCGACCGTAACGGCGCCTGGTTCTGGGGTACGGCTGCATTGATCGCCGACGAGCCCGCCAAGGTGGACGCGCAGGACGATCCGGCGCTGCGCATCGTGCCCCGCATCAGGTCGCTGATCGCCGGCGCCCATCAGGAAGTGCTGCTGATTTCTCCGTACTTTGTCCCCGGCAACAGCGGCACGCACCTGCTCTGTGATGCGGTCAAACGCGGCACGGCAGTCAAGGTGCTCACCAATTCGCTGGCGTCGACGGACAGTACTGCCGCCCAGGCCGGCTATGCGCACTACCGGCGCAGGCTGCTCGAATGCGGCGTGCAGTTGTACGAACTGCGTTCGCTGCAGCACCCGACGCAATCCGCCGCGTCAGGCGAAACCTGGTCGGGCACTTCGCTGCATGCCAAGGCCGTCGTCATCGACCGGACGCTCGTGTTCATCGGTTCGATGAACATGGATGAACGTTCGCGCCTGCTGAATACGGAAATGGGGGTGATCGTCGACTCCACCGGACTGGCGCAGGCCGTCGTGGATTTTTTCGCTCAAGCGACGCAGTCGGAGCGTGCCTATCGCGTCGAGTGGCAACCCGATTCCCACCGCCTGGTCTGGAAGGACGGCGATGGCAGTGCCACACACTTCGAGCCGGGAGCGGGCGTGAAGCGGCGCCTGGAAGTAACGCTTTTGAGTTTGCTGCCCATCGAGGGCCTTTTGTAAGTCTTGGTGCTGCCACATCGGACGGCGGAGTTCTTTGAACGTTGTTTCTTCTACAATCGGTCTTTCGTTCGTAATCCGGAGTCCCCCATGCGCAATGTCGCCGCCGCATTCATCGCCGCCCTTTTGCTCGCCGCCTGCGGACAGTCGACGCCGCCCGAACCGGCCAAGACCGCAGCGGCGCCAGCCGCGCCGAAACCCGAGCCGCTCAAGCCCACCACCGACGGACATTTCTCGCCGCAGATCACGGCGGCAGATTTCGCCGGTTACGACAGGCGCCTGTCGTCGGACGAATTCGAGGGCCGCAAGCCGGGTACGATCGGCGAGCGCATGACCACGACTTACCTGATCGACCAGTTCAAGAGCATGGGCCTGAAGCCCGGCAACGGCGACAGCTATCTGCAATCCGTCCCCGCGGTGGAAACGACTTTGCTCGACGGCGACAAGGTTGCGCTGGACGTGACGCAAAGCGGCAAAGTGGAAAAATATAACTATCGCAGCGACCTCATCGTCGGCACGTTGCAGAATGTCCCCGCCGTGGAAGTGAAGGACGCCGACCTCGTCTTCGCCGGCTACGGAATCGTCGCGCCGGAATACCACTGGAACGATTACGCCGGCCTCGACGTCAAGGGCAAGATCGTGGTCGTGCTGGTCAACGATCCCGGCCATGTGGACCCGGCCCTGTTCAAGGGCAAGAACATGACTTACTACGGGCGTTGGACCTACAAGTACGAAGAGGCCGCGCGCCAGGGTGCGGCCGGCTGCCTGATCGTGCACGAAGCCGGCGCCGCCGGTTATCCGTGGGAAGTCGTGGTCAACAGCTGGAGCGGCCCGCAATTCAGTCTGGTGCCGGATGCCAAATCGCCACCGCGTCTGGCCGTGGCCGGCTGGCTCACTGGCGATGCCGCACAGCGCCTGTTCGCCGGCGCCGGCGCTGATCTCGCCGCACTGGAGAAAGCCGCCGCAAAGCCGGGATTCACGCCGGTACCGCTCAAGGCCACGGCGTCGATCGCCTTCCACAACCAGATCCGCAGCATGCAGACCGACAACGTGCTCGCGCTGATGCCCGGCACCACGCGCAAGGACGAGGCCATCGTCTACTCCGCGCATTGGGATCACTTCGGCCGCGATCCCGCGCTCAAGGGCGATCAGATCTACAACGGTGCGGTCGACAACGGCACCGGGCTTTCCGCCCTGCTCGAAATCGCCGATGCGTTCGCGCACCAGGATCCGCCGCCGCAGCGTTCGATCCTGTTCCTCGCGCCAACGATGGAAGAAGCCGGTCTGCTCGGCTCGCAGTACTACGCCCTGCACCCGGCCTTCCCGATGACGAAAACCGTCGCCGACATCAACATGGATGAACTCATCCCCATGGGCCGCACGCGCGACATGGCGATCATCGGCTTCGGCCAATCGCAGATGGACCAGTACCTCGCCGACGCACTCAAACCCGAAGGCCGCACGATCAGTGACGACGAGGAACCGGAGAAGGGCTTCTTCTACCGCTCCGACCAGCTCAATTTCGCGCGCCTCGGCGTGCCGGTGCTGTATGCACGCGGCGGTTTCGACAAGCGCGACGGCGGCGAGACAGCCGGACGCGCGGCCTACGACGATTTCACCGCGCACCGCTATCACAAGCCCGCCGACAACTACGATCCGAACTGGGATTTGTCCGGTGTGATCGAAGACGTGCAAGCGCTGTACGCGGTCGGCAAGCGCCTCGCGGATGAATCCATGTTTCCGCAATGGCTGCCGGGCAGCCAGTTCGGTGCGGTGCGCGAGGCTTCGCTGAAAACATCGGAGAAGCATTGACGCGAGTGCAACGATGGATTTTTCCTTCCTCGTTCCCCTGCTGTTCGCCGGCGCCGTCGTCGCGGCGCTGATCGCATTGGCGCAGGCCTTTGCCGTGCGCCGGCACTGGCGCGCGCGGCGGCGCTTCGCCTGCGCGCATCGCGGGGCGTGGTTCCTGGTGTTCGTCTTGTTCACTTTCCTGCTCTGCGGACTCGGCCTGGCCCTGCGCAGCTACAGCCTGCTCAGCGCCGAAGCGCCGGTCGCGAGCGTGCAGTCGCGCCAGCTCGGACCGCAGTGGTTCGGCGTGCGGGTGGATTTTCCCGACGGCACGCATCGCAGCGCGGATCTGCATGGCGACGAGTGGCAGCTCGATGCGCGCGTGATCAAATGGGCGCCGCGCGCGGTCGCGCTCGGCGCGCAGCCACTGTTCCGCGTGGATCGCCTGTCCGGTCGCTACCACGATGCCGCGCAGGCACAGGCCAGCCTGCCGAGCATCGTCGCGCTGGACGCGGATGCCGTCGCCCACCGGTGGCAACTCACGCAGCGCTTCCCGCGCTGGCTGCCCTGGATCGACGCCGACTACGGCAGCGCGGCGTTCCTGCCGCTGGTCGATGGCGGCAGTTATAGCGTGACCATCAGCCCGCTCGGCGGCCTCGTCGCACGGCCGGCGGACGCGGCGACGGCGGAAAAACTCAAGGCGATCGGCTGGTAGCTTTTACCTTGCGCAACCGCTTTTCATAACGCCACGCATCCGCGCCGTCTTCGTAGAATCCGGCGATGGCGCCGAAACGCCGGTAGCCGAGCTTCTCGTAGAGTCGAATCGCACCGGGGTTGTCCTGGCGCACTTCGAGCCGCAATCGAGCGCAACCGCGTGCGCGCGCGCCGCGCTCGACTGCGTGCAGCAGCGCGCTCGCGATGCCGCGTCCGCGTGCCACATCGTCCACGGCGATCGAATACAGCCGCGCGATGTCGCTGCCCTTGCGGAAAAACACCACGGCCTTGCCGAGCAGGCCGCCGGCATCGACCGCGGCGAGCACGAGAGCGCCCGGGTTGCCCAGATGGTGCCGATACTGGCGTGGCGACAAGTGGTCGGTGGTGAAGGCACGCCGTTCCAGCGCGACCAGCGCAGGCAGGTCGGCGGGTTTGGCGCGGCGGATGCGATAAGCGTCGGGCATGGCGCCGCAGCCTAGGCTAGTGCCCTGCGTGACGCAATGCTGAACGTGCGACGCAGCGCGCTTGCGCGGCTTTGCGGCTGTGGCACACTAGCCGCCCCGAGCCTAGCGCCGATGCCCATGTCCGAGCCACCGAGTACGTCCACAAGTATATTTTTTAGCGATGCGCACGCATGAGCCGGCTCGTCATCGTGGTGGAAAAGGCGACGGATTGGGGTTCGTACTTCCCCTCGGAAAATGTCGTTGCCGCGCAGGATTACCTGAAAGAAGCGATCAGCGTCGACGACGAACGCGTGCAGGTGATCAACCTGTGCCGCAGCTACAAATACCTCGGCGTCGGCTATTACGTTTCCCTGCTGGCCGAAGCGCGCGGACACAAGGTCATTCCGTCGGTGCGCACGATCAATGACCTGCGCAAGCGTGCACTGTACGGCCTCGACATCGAAGACCTCAACCAGAAGCTGACCAATTTCCTGCCCGCTGGCGGCCGCGACACCACCGATCTTGGCGTGCTCGTCTATTTCGGCGAAACCAGCTACGCAGCGTTGGCGGACCTGGCGCGGCAGGTGTTCGAGACGTTTCCATGCCCGATCCTGCGCCTGGAATTCGAGCGCGAAAAGGTCTGGCAGATCAGCGCGATCAAGCCGGCCAGCCTGCACACGCTGGCCGAACCGCAGGAGGATTCCTTCGCCGCCGCGCTGGACAAGTTCTCGAAAAAACTCTGGCGCAAGCCGCGCGCGCGTCGCCAGTACCGCTATGACATCGCCATGCTCGCCGATCCGAACGAGCAGATGCCACCGTCGAACAAGCGTGCGCTGAAACGCTTCGCCGAAGCCGGTCGCGAACTCGCCATCGAGGTGGAAACGATCGGCAAGAACGACTATTCGAGCCTGGCAGAATACGACGGCCTGTTCATCCGCGAAACGACGGCGCTGGACAGCCACACCTACCGCTTCGCCAACAAGGCCGAGAAGGAAGGCATGGTGGTGATCGACGATCCCGGGTCGATCCTCAAGTGCACGAACAAGATCTACCTGCACGACCTGCTCAAGTCGCGCAAGCTGCCGACGCCGAAAACCGAAGTCCTCTATCGCGACGACGGCAAACGTCTGGAGGAATTGCCCGATCTGCTCGGTTTTCCGATCGTGCTGAAAATTCCGGATGGGTCGTTTTCGCGCGGCATCGTCAAGGTGGAAACGCCCGAACAACTCAAGATCGCCGTGGACGACCTGTTCCAGCACACCGCCCTGGTGCTCGCGCAGGAATTCCTGTTCACCGAGTTCGACTGGCGCATCGGCGTGCTCGATGGCGAGGCGCTGTACGCCTGCCAGTACTTCATGTCGCGCGGGCACTGGCAGATCTACAACCACGGCGCCAACGCGACGCAGAAGTCCGGCGGTTTCAAGACCCTGCCGGTGCGCAGTGCGCCGGCCGATATCGTCAAACTCGCGCTGAAAGCCACCGCCCCGATCGGCGACGGACTCTACGGCGTGGATTTGAAACAGGTCGGCAACCGCAACGTGGTGATCGAAGTCAACGACAACCCTTCCATCGACGCCGGCGTGGAAGACGCTTATCTCGGCGAGGATTTGTACCGGCGCATCATGTCCGAATTCCTGCGCCGCATGGAGAAAAAGCGCCTCGGCATCAAGGACTGATCACGGCGCAGGCGCCGCGCCTGCCGGGCAGGCCGGCGGCGGCGCATACGCCTGACGAGGAGCGTACTTGCCGCCGCCAACCGGTTTCGGTGCAACACCCCCAGGTCAATAAGCGGCACGGCGACCAGCCAGAACGGCATCCAGCCGAACAGCGCATCGTGCACGCGCAGCGACGGGATGACCAGGCACGCCAGAGTGCCAGCCGCAAGCCACGCCCAAAAGACATTTTCCAACGCACCTGCGCGTCCAGCCGGATTCGACAAGGTCGACATGGTTTGATTCCCTTTTGTGCCTGCGATGGACGCATCCTCGCAAGGTGCGATCTCACCCATTGAGATGGCCCGCCGGCGACCCGACGAGCTCGTCTATACTGGATGCGCCGCCAACGGACGCCCTTGTGGAAACTCCGCACTTCCTGCAATACGCCGTGATGTTCCTCGCCGCCGCGGTGATCGCGGTTTCGGTTTCGCGGCGCGCGGGATTGGGTGCGGTGCTTGGCTACCTGGCCGCCGGCGCGGTAATCGGCCCGCACGTGCTCGGGCTCACACCGGACATGAGTCAGGCCACGCAGTTCTCCGAGCTCGGCGTGATCTTCCTGTTGTTCATCATCGGCCTGGAGCTTTCGCCGCAACGGCTGTGGGTGATGCGGCGCGCGGTATTCGGCGCGGGCGCCGCGCAAGTCGCGGCATCGGCCTTGCTGCTCGGCGGCGCGGCGTGGCTGCTCGGCGTGCAGCGCAACAACGCGTTGATCGTCGGCCTTGGCCTCGCGCTGTCGTCGACCGCGCTCGGCTTGCAGATCCTGGCCGAACGCAAGGAGCTGGCGAGCCCGCATGGGCGACTCGCGTTCGCGATCCTGCTGTTCCAGGATTTGGCGGCGATTCCGATCCTTGCCGTGATTCCCCTGCTCGGCACGCATGCGGGGGCCGCCTCGCCGGCGGCCGAAGCCCTGACCGTGGCGAAAATGATCGCCGTGATTGCCGCGATCGTGGTCGGCGGCCGCTGGTTGCTGCGACCGGTTTTCCGTACCGTTGCCGGCCTGCGCAGACCCGAGGTCGTCACGGCGACGGCATTGCTGGTCGTGCTCGGCGTTGCCTGGGTCATGCAACAGGCCGGCATGCAGATGTCGCTCGGGGCATTTCTTGCCGGTCTGCTGCTGGCCGATTCCGAATACCGCCATGAGATCGAAGCGCAGATCGAGCCGTTCAAGGGCCTGCTGCTCGGCCTGTTTTTCCTCAGCGTCGGCGTGTCACTGGACCTTGGCCTGATCCAGCGCGAGCCGGTCCAGATCGCCACCATCGTGGCGGCCCTGCTGCTGCTCAAGTCGGCGGTCCTGCTCGCGGTGGGCAAGTTGTCGGGCAAGCTCGACCTCGCCGGCAGCCTGCGCCTGGCGACGATCCTGGCCGGCGGTGGCGAATTTGCCTTCGTCGTGTTCGATCTCGCGGCGCAACACGGAGTCATCATGGCGGCGCAGCGCGACGCACTCGTCGTCGCGGTCACCTTGTCCATGGCGCTGACGCCACTGTCGCTGATCGCGGTCTCGCGCTGGCTGGCCACGCGCAAGGCATCGAAGCCGCCCGAGTTCGACGCCATCGTCGACGAACATCCCCGCGTGATCATCGCCGGCTACGGCCGCATGGGCCAGATCGTGTCGCGCATCCTGCGCGCCCAGCGCATTGCGTTCACCGCACTGGAGACATCGGCCGAGCAGGTGGATTTTTCGCGCCGCTTCGGCAGCCACATCTATTTCGGCGACCCTGCCCGCCCCGAGTTGCTGCGTGCGGCCGGCGCCGACAAGGCCGAGGTCTTCGTCCTCGCCACGGACGACCCCGAAGCGAACCTGCGCACCGCGCGCCTGGTCAAGCGCGCCTTCCCGCATCTGAAGATCGTCGCGCGCGCGCGCAACCGCCAGCATACGTTCCGCCTGATGGACCTTAGCCTTGCGGACGAGAACATCGTGCGCGAAACACTGTATTCGAGCATGGAGATGACGCGCCGCGTGCTGGTCGAGCTGGGATTCGATCCTGCGCTGGCCGCCGATCGCGTGGAGACGTTCCGGCACCAGGACGCGAAAGTACTCCAGGCGCAATACCTGGTCTACGACGACGATGCCGCGCTCGTGCAGTCGACAAAAGACGCGCTGGACGACCTGGAACGCCTGTTCGAGGCGGATCGCTCCAATGAGACGCCGGCCACGCAGTAGCCGGCCGGACGCAATTCAGATTGCCTGACGCCGGCCGCGCTCGTCGCCGAGTTCGGCAGCAACGTCGATGAAGCCGAGCAGGTGCGCCACTTCGCGCGGCGTGCGTTCGAGCAGGTCGCGACGCGTGCGATCCGCGCCCGCCGTAAGCAAGGCACGCGCAGGCAACAGCAATCCATGCATCGCGCAGGCATGCAGCGGGCCGACGCCGCGTTCGTCCTGCACGTCGATGCGCGCGCCGCGTTCGCACAGCATCCCGAGCAGGCCGAGCAACGCTTTCTGGTCGGCGCCGCTGCGCGGTTGCGCACGCGCGCCGAGCAGGATCAGCAACGCGGTTTGTCCATCTGCATTGCACGCATCGATCGACGCCCCGGCATCCAGGAGATGTTCGATCACGCGGCGCGCGGCCTGCGTGTCGCCGCCGGCGAACGCGAATTGGACGGCCGCATGCAGGGCACGCATGCCATGGTCGTCGTCGGCATCGGCCTGTGCACCGTGCGCGAGCAGGATGCCGACGCTTTCCGCGTCGCCGCGCCCGGCCGCCGCCATCAGCGTCGTGCCGCCGCCGGCGAGACGCTGGTCGATTTCGACCCCGCGCTCGATCAGCAACTCCATGACCGTCCATTGGCGGGCGGCGACCGCCGCGCTCAATGCCGTCGAACCATCCTTGGCGGCATGCGACGGGTTCGCGCCGCGCCCGAGCAGCAGCGCCGCCACGTCCGCATATCCCCGACCGGCGGCGTGCAGCAACGCGGTCGCACCATAGCCGTCGACCGCGTCCACCGGCAATTCGAGTTCAAGCAGTTTGCCGACAGCTTCGGCATCGCCAGCGGACGCCGCTGCGATCGTGTCGCTCGCGCGCAATGGCCGGCACGGCGGTTTCCAGCCGGGCCAATTCAGCCAGCGCTGCAGGTTCGCCTGTCCACGCGCCAAAGCCAGACCCAGCGGCGTTTCGTTGTTGGCCGCACGCACTTCCGGATCGGCGCCGGCACGCAGCAGGGATTTGATCAGTGCTTCGCGCGCCGATTCCGGTGCGGACAGCGCGGCAAACAGTGGCGTGCGCCCGCTCCGGTCGCGCACGCGCACATCGGCGCCACGCGCCAGCAGCGCATCGCACAACCGCGGCCATCCGCTCGCCAGCGCCATGGTCAAGGGCGTGCGTCCTTCGCCATCGGCGCGGAATGCCTCTGCCCCGCCTTCCAGCACGCGCAGCGCGAAAGCTTCCAGCTCAGGCTGCGGCATGTCGCCGCTCATCGCGGCGACGCAAATTTGCGTCATCACGTCGCCACCCGCCGGTTGTGCGCCGGCATCGACGAGATTCCGCGCTGCCGCCAACGTGGCTGGCAATTGCAGCAAGACCTGCTGCAACAAAGACATGCCGTCGAAGCCGGCGTTCGCATCGAGCCCGTGGTTGAGCAGCCAGTGGCGCGGTGCGGCATCCGGATGTGTACCCAATTCGCCATACAGCCGCGCCAACGTCTGCTGCGGCCATGCGCGAACGCCGCCGGCGAAGGTCTCCACGATCTGCCAATGGCCGAAACGCAATGCGTCGAGCAGGTGGCCTGGCAAATCGTCGTCAGCATCGGTGGCCTTGCCTGCCTGCAGATGCGCCGGCCTTGGATATTCGGGATCGATCAGGGCGACGATGTTCCAGCGTCCGGCGGCGGCGGCGAAATCCACCGCGCGCCGTCCATCCCTGGCGGCAAGCTGACGCGAAATGCCGAAGCTGAGCAGGCGTTGCACGGTCTGCTCGCCCGCGCGCAGCGACTGCGCGGCGATGGTGAGCGCGCTGCGCCCGGCATGATCGACCGCATCCGGCGGCGGCCGCGACGCAATCAGCACGTCGAGCACGGCATGCGCATCGGCGCGCGCAGCCTCCATCAGCGCGGTCGTGCCGTGCGCATCCGCCGCATCGACCTGCGCGCCGGCGTCGAGCAATGCGCGCACGATAGCGGCGTGCCCGTGCAATGCGGCTGCCATCAACGCTGTGCGTTGCAAGGCGTCGCGCGCATCCACGCGCGCCCTGCGCTTGAGCAGCAATTTCACGCCTTCCGGATCGTCGTCTTCGATCGATGCGGCAGCGATCAGCGCCGGCTGCGCGAGGGCAAGATCCGGCTTCGCACCATGCTCGAACAGGAAACGCGCCAATTCCCAGTTCGCCGCCGCGCAAGCCATAACCAGCGGCGTTTCGCCAGCGCGATTGATCGCGTCTATGCGTGCACCGGCATCGCACAGCAAGGCGGCCACGATAGGTTTTGCCGATAGGGCGGCAAAATGCAGCGGCGTATTACCATCGGCATCGGCACGATTCACATCGGCGCCGTTCGTCAGCAGGGTCATCACCGCCTCGGGGCGTCCTTCGCGACTGTCGCGGGTCGCCGCGATCAGAATCGGCAGCCCGGCATGCATGCACTGCAGATCCGCGCCCTTGGCGATGAAGCCGCGCAGCAGGCGGATATCGGGATTCAGCGCGGCCAGGACCAATGCGCTGCGCTGGTCGCGGTCATCGGCCGACGGCGTACTGTTCGGATCCGCGCCATGCTCCAGCGCGGCCAGCGCGAGCTGGGTCTGGCCGGCGCGCACGCAGCGCAGCAGCATGGCATCGAGATCGCCAGGACCGAAATCCGCAAGTACCTGTTCGGCTGGCGGCGATGCGCTTTCGTGTGTCGGTTGTACCGGCGCATCCACGAGCGGCGCGCGCTCGGCGCGCGAACGGCGAAGATCGATAGTCTGGACGACGGCGGCACGCTGTACGACGATCCATGTCAGCGGCAGCACAAGCACCAGGCAGGCGGCAAGCATGGCTGTGCGCGCGCTTGGCGCGATCGGCACACCCAGTCCCGATGCCGCCAGCGCGCCTTGCGTCAATGCAAGCAGCGCAAGCGATGCAAGCAGGCCGTGGCCGAAAAAAATCTCGTTGTTGGCGGTAAGTTTCCACGCCTGCGCCAATTTTTCTTGCAATCCCCAGCTGCGACTGGCGGACGCACGCTGATATAGCGCATCCATTCCGGCCAAACCGAACGCAGGCCAGACGCGCCACAGCGCCAGCAACGCGAGTACGGCGGCAGCGGAAATACTCAGGGCGACGCCGAGCGAAGCGTCGTTGCGCAGCCAATGCAGCGGATAGCCCACGAGCACGATCCCGAGCGCGGTGTAGGCAGCCAACATCGCGAGATACGCCGTTGCGTCGCGGAATTCCCCGCGCCAATCGTCGCTATGGCGCAAGCGGACACCGCGGCTCACGATCAACAGGCAGGCGCTGTCTGCAAGCAGCAGGAAAAAAAGCGACGCGAAGCGCGTCGTGAATGCTGCTGCCACGAATCCGGCGGCAGCGATGGCCAGGCAAACGAGAGTCGATCCCGCGTTGTTCGCAAAAGGCAATCGTCTTTTCGGCATCTTGCAGAAGATTCACGATCTGGCAGGCGCGAGTATATCCGGCCCACGCAAACAAAAACCCCCAGGTGTAGGCCTGGGGGTTAGGGATAAGTGCTCAGCGATGACCTACTCTCACATGGCTTAAGCCACACTACCATCGGCGCGGGCGCGTTTCACTTCCGAG
>JAICYA010000314.1 GCA_025934455.1 Rudaea sp. | reverse complement strand
CTGGTCGGCGTGGATTCGGTGGACGCCGCGATCGCCTACGTCAATGCGCGGCCGCGGCCACTGGCGCTGTATCACTTCGACCACGACCGCGCGCGCACGCGGCGTGTGCTCGAGCGCACCGTCGCCGGCGGCGTCAGCGTCAACGATACGGTGATGCACTTCGCACAGAGCGCCTTGCCTTTTGGCGGCGTCGGGCCGTCCGGCATGGGCGCCTATCACGGCCGCGCCGGTTTCCTCGCGCTGAGCAAGGCCAAGCCAGTGCTGTATCAGGCGCGTTGGACGTCGATGAAATTCATGCGTCCGCCGTATCGCGGCATGGCGGATTTCATCGTCAAGTTCCTGACGCGCTGAAAGCTCCTACCTCGGGGCCGCGGTATCGTAGAAGGCGGCCAGATCCTTCTTGAATTGCTTCAGCGCATCCACGTTCAGATACACCATGTGCCCGGACGGGTAATACGTGAAGGACACGTTGTTGCGCAGCTTGGCGTCGAGGCCCAGGTGGGCAAGATCGTATTCGGTGGCGAAAAACGGTGTGGCCAGGTCGAAATACCCATTCGCCGACAGCACTTTCAGATGCGGATTCTCGCGCATCGTCGCACCCAGATCGTCGACCATGATCGGCAGCGGCACCGGCCGCATCGAACCCGGCACCTTGTGCTTCCAGTCCCATTCACGGATCGCGCCGGCCGTCACCTTGTACGCCACGTCGCTGGGATAATGCAGCTCGCGCACCAGGTAATCGTTGAACGCAGCAGTGAAGGCACCGCCGATGGCCGTGTCAGAGGGATCGGATTCCGGATTCTCGCCGGCCGAATCCGAATCGACGCCCTCGAAGCGCGCGTCATAACGGCCCATGGTCAGGCGCTCACCACGCAGCAACTCCTTGCGGAATCGGCTCGGGTTAACGCGCAGGTTCGCCTCTTTCAGATACTGCACGCTCAAACCGGTGTACGCGTGCAATTTTTCCGCTATCGCATCGCGCTCGGCATCCGACAATGCCGCGCCCTTGGACAACGCGACCTGGTAATCGCCGCGCGCAAAATCGCGCACCTGGGTGAGGAACGGCTCCAGCGTGGCCGGCTTGTTCGGCAGCTTGTCGTGATACCAGGCGATCGCCGCGTACGACGGCAGGTAGTTCACGTAATTGATGTCCAACCCCGGCAGGTGCTCGGCATAGTTGAGGATGGACGACAGCAGCACGACGCCGTTGCAGGCGATGCCGTTGTCCTGCAGCCACTTGACCAGGCCGGCCGAGCGCGGCGTGCCATAGGATTCGCCGAACAGGAATTTCGGCGAATTCCAGCGATCGTACTTGGTGATGTAGCGCTGCACGAAGCGACCGAATGCGTCGATGTCCTGGTCCGTGCCCCAGAAGCGCTTGTCCGGATTGGCGTCCTTGTCCTTCTTGTCCTTATCGTTCGGAAAACCATGCGAGTAACCCGTGCCGATCGCGTCGACGAAGACGAGATCGGTCTTGTCGAGCAGGCTGTCGGCGTTGGGCACAAGGCGATACGGCGGTGGCGGCGTTGCCTCCGGACTCGCGGTTTCGATGCGCACCGGCGCGAACGAACCCATGTGCAGCCAGATGCTCGACGATCCCGGTCCGCCGTTGTAGAGGAACGTGACCGGACGAGTGTCCGAACCCTTGCTCCCGCCGACAGTGTAGGCGACGTAAAACACGCTCGCGTCCGGCTCGCCTTTTTCGTTGCGGATGATCAGCGTGCCGGCGGTGGCCGTATAGGCGATGCTGCGGCCGTTGATCGTCACGCTGTGCTGGGTGGCGACGGATTTTTCCTGCGGCGCGGTTTCGGATTTGGCTTTCGCTTCGGTCGCCGGTTTGGCATCGGATTTATCGTGCTCGGCGGCGAAAGCCGGCGAGACGAACAAGCAGGCCATGAGCAGGCTTGCGAACAGACGTTTTGACATGATTCCTCCCAAAGAACGGCCGCTCCACCCTGGATCGGTGGCAACCTTGCCAGCATGATGGCGCGGCGACAAGCGTGCCCGTGTCGAAAGTGACGGATATCCGCTTCGATGGTGTTAAATTTTGTAATTGGCGCGGATCAGGTGCGATGAGCGAAGAAGTGTTGACCCTGTGGACGATCGGACACTCGACGCGGACGACCGTCGAATTCCTCGCCCTGCTCGCCGCCCACGGAATCGAAGCGGTCGCCGACGTGCGGCGCTACGCGGGTTCGCGCAAGTATCCGCAATTCAATCCGGATGCGCTGCGCGATTCCCTCACCGCCATCGGCATCCAGTACGCGGCGTTGCCCGAACTCGGTGGGCGTCGGCATCCACGCCCGGACTCGCACAACAGCGTCTGGCGCAACGAGGCCTTCCGTGGTTATGCGGACTACATGGAGACGCCCGAGTTTGGCGTGGGCATCGAACGTTTGCTGGATTTGGCCCGACGCAAGCGCACCACGATCCTGTGCGCCGAAGCGGTATGGTGGCGCTGCCATCGCGGGTTGATCGCCGACTGGCTGAAGGCGCACGGTGTCGAAGTGCGGCATATTCTCACTGCGAACAAAACCGAGATTCACCCGTATACGTCCGCGGCAAGGATCAAGGATGGCGTTTTGTCCTATGCGCCCGACGATTTGTTTCGCGATGCAGGCTCGCAACCATGACCCAGAAATTCAAGATCGGGGATCACGTCACCTGGAATTCGGAAGCTGGATACGTCAGCGGCACGATCGTCAAGGTGCACACGCGCGATTTCGACTACAAGGGATACACGCACCACGCGACGCCGGACGATCCGCAATACGAGATCAAGAGCGACAAGACCGACCACATCGCGGCGCACAAGGGTGCGGCGTTGAGAAAAATTCGCGGCTGAACGCCGAACGCCGAACGCCTGGGTCAAATCCGGTAACCGCGATGGATCGCGACGATGCCGGCGGAGAGGTTGCGCACGTCTACGCGCGCGAAGCCGGCGCTCTCCATCATTGCCTTCAACGTGGCCTGATCAGGATGCTTGCGGATGGATTCGGCAAGGTACTGGTAGCTTTCCGCGTCGCCCGCGATCAGTGCGCCCAGGCGCGGTAG
>JAICYA010000499.1 GCA_025934455.1 Rudaea sp. | reverse complement strand
GGCCACGAGATCACGCACGTCGCCAACGGCGACATGGTCACGCTGACTTTGATCCAGGGCGTGCTCAACACCTTCGTGATGTTCCTCGCTCGCATCATTGGCAGTGTGGTCGACAGCGCCATCGGCGGCAATCGCGACGACAACCGCGGCGGCGGCATCGGCTATTTCCTGATCGTGATGCTGTTGCAGACCGTGCTCGGTTTCCTCGCCACCATCGTCGTGATGTGGTTCTCGCGCTGGCGCGAATTCCGTGCCGACGCGGGCGGTGCACGCCTTGGCAGTCGCGCCGGCATGATTGCGGCGCTGCAAACGCTGTCCGGCAGCCACGAGTCCGGCCTGCCGAAAGCCGTGCAGGCATTCGGCATCTCCGGCGACAGTCGCGTGACGCGCTTGTTCATGAGCCATCCGCCGATCGCCGAACGCATCGCGGCGCTGCGCAACGCGGCGGCGTAAGCGCCAACAAAAAAGCCGCGATTGCTCGCGGCTTTTTTTGCGTGTCGATAAAGCGGGCCTATCAGCCGCCCATCGCCTTCTTCACTTCGGCGACGTAGTCTTCCTGCACCTTCTCGATGCCTTCGCCGACGACCAGGCGCTTGAAGCCGATCACGTCGGCGCCGGCGGCCTTGGCCGCGGCTTCGACGGTCTGCTCGGTGTTGAGCACGTAGGGCTGGCCGTAGAGCGTGTTCTCATTGACGATCTTGGCGATCTTGCCGCCGATGATCTTCTCGAGGATGTTCGCCGGCTTGGCCTTGTCCTTGTCGCTCATCTTGGCGAGTTCGATTTCCTTTTCCTTCTCGATGAAGGCGGCGGGAACGTCGCTGGCCTTGTTGTAGGGCGGGTTCATCGCCGCCACGTGCATGGCGACGCCGCGCGCGAAATCCGCGCTGCCGCCCTTGGTTTCCACGAGTACGCCGATGCGGCCGCCGTGCAGGTAGGCGGCAATGGCGTTGCTGCTGTCGATGCGCGCCAGGCGGCGCACCTGCACGTTCTCGCCGACCTTGGCGACGAGCCACGCGCGTGCTTCCTCGACGGTCGGACCGTAGGAAGTCTTGGCCGCCTTGAGCGCCTCGACGTCGGCAGCGCCGCTGGCGAGCGCGGTTTTCGCGACTTCATCGACGAACTTGAGGAAGTTTTCGTCCTTGGCGACGAAGTCGGTTTCGGAGTTGATCTCGACCAGCACGGCCTTGCCGCCATCCTGGGCGACCGCGATGCGGCCTTCCGCGGCGACGCGGCTGGCCTTCTTGTCGGCCTTGGCCAGGCCCTGCTTGCGCAGCCATTCGATGGAGGTGTCGATGTCGCCGTTGTTTTCGGTGAGCGCCTTCTTGCACTCCATCATGCCGGCGCCGGAGCGCTCGCGCAGCTCCTTGACCATGCTTGCGGTGATTTCCATGGTGAACCTCGTTGGGAATACCGGGAATACGAGCCCGGATGCAATGTCTTCGGTTGTGGAGTCGTACTCTCCACAACCCCCATCGAACCCTCGCTGCACGAGGGTTCGATTGC
>JAICYA010000112.1 GCA_025934455.1 Rudaea sp. | reverse complement strand
AGCGGAGTCGATGCGGGCAATCAGGCCGCCGCGGACCCGAAGGATTCGCTGCTGTTCTCGCTGGGCGCGCTGGTGTTGCGCGATCTGCACCTGACCGTGCAGGGTTCCGACAACGGCAAGCCCGTCGTGCTGCTCGCCGACGAGGTGCGTCTGGTCAATTCCGGCAGCACGCACCGCGTGCTCGCGCGCGTGCGCTGTGCCGACACGCCATCATCCGTCGACGCGGTAATCGATTACGACAGCGATACCCGCGACGGCGAGTTGTACCTGGGCAGCGCGGCGCTGGACCTCGCCGCCGTCGCCCATGGCTATGCCTGGCAGGGCGTGCAGGTCGAACGCGGCACCGGGCGCGTGCAGTTCTGGGGCTGGTGGCAGCGCGACCGGCTGCAGCGCGCCCGCATCGAGACGGATTTGACGAACGTGGTGTTGACCACGGCGGTGCCGATCGCACTCGACGCCAAGCGCAGCATCGTGCCGCGCACCGGTTTCGACCGCGTCGCGTTCGGCGCGCGCTGGCAGCGCGGCGATGCGGGCTGGAGCGCGGACGTGGCCGATCTCGTCCTCGCCCGACAGGGAGAAGTCGCTACAACGGCGAGCCTGCATCTGGAAAAAGCCCACGATCCGGCAGCGCCCGATCCGGCATGGACGCTGCGCCTGGATGGCGTAAACCTTTCGGCGCCGGTGAGCGTGGCCATGCTCAGCGACGCCTTGCCAGCGGCGTGGCGGCGCTGGCTGTACGTGGCCGATCCGGCCGGCACGCTGCGTCATGCAAACCTGCGTTTTGCCGACGCGCGGGATTTCGATGTCGCCGCAGACTTCGACGTGTTGGCCTGGCACGCGGTGGACGCGCTGCCTGGCGTGACCAGCCTCAGCGGCAACCTGCTCGGCGATGCCGATGGCTTCAATCTGCATCTGCCGCCGAATACGGCGTTCGGCGTGGACGAGCCGCATGTGTTCCGGCAACCGCTCGAATTCTCGCAATTCGCCGGCGATATCGCCGCCTGGCACGGCGACGGCGGCTGGCGCATCGGCACGGATGCGCTGGATTTCGACGGCGCCGGATTCGGCGGCCAATTGCGCGGCGCGATGCAACTGCACGATGACGGCTCGCGTCCGGCGCTGGATTTGTACGCCGTGGTCGATCGCGGCGAAGTGCCGGCGGCAAAACTATTCTGGCCGATCAACATCATGCCGCCGGCCGCGGTGGCGTGGCTGGATCGCGCGCTTGTCTCGGGCGGCATCGCGAACGGACGTGCGGTGTTTCGCGGCGATCTCGCCGACTGGCCGTTCACCAATTTCGCCGGCCGTTTCGAAGCGCGTGCCGAGTTGAACGACACCAAGCTGACCTATTTGCCGGATTGGCCGTCCGCCGAACACGTACATGCCGTCGCCGATTTCGTCAACAACGGTTTGCGCGTCGACGCGGACGCGGCGCAGGCGCTGGGCAACACCGTGGACAGCGCCGGTGCCACGATCGCCGATCTCGGCGAGGCGGTACTGGACCTGGAGCTTTCGGGTTCCGGCAGCGGCAAGAATCTGCTCGACTTCCTCAAGGCCACGCCGATTGGCGCGCGCTATGCCGCGCAATTGCTCGGCGTGAGTGTCGGCGGCAGCGGCAAGCTGAAATTCCACCTGCATCTGCCGGTCAAGCAAGCCGAGCAACGCGTCCTCGCCGGCAGCGTGGCGTTGTCCAAGGCCGATCTCGTCGATGCGCAGTACGCACTGCGCCTGCAACAGGCAAGCGGCACGCTCGAGTTTTCGCAGGACGGCTTCGATACGGGCGATCTGCCGGTCATGCGCGACGGCAAGCCGGCCACGTTCCGTCTGGCGGTCGGCGGGTTCGCGGCCGACAAGGATCATGCCGTCGAGGCCAGCCTGCGTGGTCGTTTTCCCGTATCCGATCTGCTTGCCTACGCGCCGATGCTGGCGCCCTGGGCCGACCGTATCGACGGCGATGCGGATTGGACGATAGGTTTCAACGCCGATCACGACAACGTGAAAAATCCCGGCCAGCGCGTGACCGTGAATTCGGATCTCAACGGCATCGACATCGCCTTGCCCGCGCCGCTGGCCAAGGCAGCCAATGCCGCGTTGCCGCTGACACTGAGCGTCGGCCTGCCGGTCGCGGGCGGCAGCATCGATCTGCAACTGGGTGGGCTCATGCGCTTGCGCGGACGCCTGGAATCGGCCAGGCAGCCCTTCGCCGCGCGTGTCGACTTCGGCGGCGATGCGTCCGCGCCGCTGCCGCCATCCGGCTTCGACGTCGGCGGCAGCGCGCCGCTGCTCGATCTTTCCGGCTGGATGGATTTCGCGGTCGCGAAATCCGGAAGCGGCGGCGATGGCCTGATCTCCGGCGTCGACTTGCAAGCGCAGGATTTGCGCGCCTGGGATCGCGATTTCGGTGCGGCGCGATTCACCCTGAAACCGTCCAAGGGCGAGTTGGACCTGGGCTTCGACGGCGCCAACATCGCTGGCAACATGGAAATTCCGCTGGCCGATTTCCGCCAGCGCGGCGTCACTGCACAGTTCGACCGCATCTACTGGCCGGAGGTTGGCGACACCGAAACCAGCGCGATGGCGGGCGAGAATCCGGCCAACGTGCCGCCGCTGCACATCCGCATCGGCGATTTCCGCCTCGGCGATTCGCGTTTCGGCACGGCCGTGGTGGAAAGCTATCCGATCGCCAACGGCACGCATTTCGAGCAGGTCAGCACGCATTCGAAGAACGTGGAAATGCGCGCGCGCGGCGACTGGACCGGCAAGCCCGGCAGCGACGTTTCCAATTTTTCCGTCGATTTTTCCGCGCACAATCTCGGACGCATGCTCGACACGTTCGGTTACGCGGGCGTGGTCGAGGATGGCGCGACGGTCGCGCACATCCAGGGCTGGTGGGCCGGATCGCCTTCGATGTTCGCGTTGGCGCGGCTGGACGGCACACTCAAGGTTTCGGTGCAGGAAGGCCGCATTCCCGACGCCGATCCCGGCGCCGGGCGCATTTTCGGCCTGTTCAACCTGACAGCGATACCGCGCCGGCTGGCGCTGGACTTCGGCGATTTCTTCAGGTCTGGTTTCAGCTTCGATTCGATCGAGGGAAGCTTCACGCTCAAGGACGGCAATGCGTTCACGTCCGGATTGAGGGTGAATGGCCCGGCCGCGGATATCGTGGTGAACGGCCGCGCCGGCTTGAAAGCGCACGACTACGACCAAACCATGGAAGTCACCCCGCACGTCGGCGGCACGTTGATGATCGGTGGTGCGCTCGTCGGCGGGCCGGTCGGTGCGGCCGCAGGCGCGGTGCTGCAGGGTGTGTTCAAGAGGGCAATCAACGATGTCACCCGCGTTCGCTACAGCGTGACCGGCAGTTGGGAAAAACCCGTGATCACCGAAATCGCCAAGGAAACGGTCAAGGGCGAGCCGGCGCCAAAGCCGCCGCAATCGGTCAGGCCGAAAAGGACCGACGTGCCGGCAAGCGCCAGCCCGGATCGATGACTCGGCGTTTGTTTTTTCAATCGGAATCGAATGTCCATGACTTTGCTTGCTCAGGCCGAACGGCAGTTGCTGCAACCCGGTGGATTCTCCAGCCGTGATCTCGAGCGCGTGTTCGCGCAGTTGATGGGCCCGTCCATCGATGCCGCGGATGTGTATTTCCAGCATTCGCGCAGTGAATCGTGGATGCTGGAGGACGGTATCGTGCGCGAAGGCAGCCATGCCATCGAGCAGGGCGTCGGCGTGCGCGCGATGAGCGGCGAGAAGACCGGTTTCGCCTATTCCGACGAGATCGTGCTGCCGCAGTTGCTCACAGCGGCGCAGTCCGCGCGCGCGATCGCGCAGTCCGGAAATCCGGGTGCCGGCCATGCGCTGGCCGCACGCGAATCGAAATCGCTGTATGCGCCCATCGATCCGGTCGAGTCGCTGGCGAATGAGGAAAAAATTGCACTTTTGCGCGAAGTGGACAAATTCGCACGCTCACTGGATCCCTGCATTGCGCAGGTCATTGTCACCCTTTCCGCCACGCTCGACACCGTGCTGGTCGCTGCCGCGGACGGCACGCTCGCCGCCGACGTGCGCCCGCTAGTGCGCCTGAACGTCAACGTGATCGCCGAACGCAATGGCCGCCGCGAATCCGGCACCGCCGGCGGTGGCGGACGCTACGGCTATCGCGAACTGCTTGCCAACGGCCGCGCGCACGCGTTCGCGCGCGAGGCGGTGCGCACGGCACTGGTGAACCTGGATTCCGTGCCCGCACCCGCCGGCACGATGACCGTGGTGCTCGGACCCGGCTGGCCGGGCGTGCTCTTGCACGAGGCCATCGGTCACGGTTTCGAGGGAGATTTCAACCGCAAGGGCACCTCCGCTTTCGCCGGATGCATGGGCGAAAAAATCGCATCCGATCTGTGCACCGTGGTCGATGACGGCACCCTGCCGAACCGGCGCGGCTCACTGTCCATCGACGACGAAGGCGTGCCGGGCGAATGCACGGTGCTGGTCGAGAACGGCGTGCTCAAGGGCTACATGCAGGACAAGCTCAACGCACGCCTGATGGGCATGCGTTCCACCGGCAACGGCCGTCGCGAATCGTTCGCGCACCTGCCGATGCCGCGCATGACCAACACCTACATGCTGCCGGGCCAGAGCGATCCGGGTGAAATTGTTTCTTCGGTGCAACGCGGACTCTATGCGGTGAACTTCGGCGGCGGCCAGGTCGACATCACCAATGGCAAGTTCGTGTTCTCGGCAAGCGAGGCCTATCTGATCGAGAACGGCAAGGTCACGCGGCCGGTGAAAGGCGCGACCTTGATCGGCTCCGGTCCTGAAGTGCTCACGCGCGTGTCCATGGTCGGCAACGATCTCAAGCTCGACGAAGGCGTCGGCGTGTGCGGCAAGGAGGGCCAAAGCGTGCCGGTCGGTGTCGGGCAACCGACGCTGAAGATCGACGGCATGACCGTTGGTGGGACTGCCACCTAACCGAACAACTTGCGCAGTGCGCGAAACAACTCGTGGAAGGCGTGCAGCGGTTTTTGTGCGTCGCGTTCGGCCCGCGCCTTGCGCGCCAGCTGGCGTAGCTGTTGACGATCCGCCGCTGGAAATTGCTGCATGAGTTCGTCCAGCGCGGCGTCGCCATCGGCGATCAGGCGCTCGCGGCAGATTTCGACGCGGTGCAGGGCCGCGGCTTCGCGGCGCGCATGTTCGCGATCGTGTTCGAGCACGGCACGCATTGGTTCGAGCTCGGCATCGTCGAGCTTGCGCAGTTGCTTGGCAAGGAATTGTTCGGCGCGCTTGCGTGCGATCTGCTGCTTGACCGCACGCGTGCGCGCGACTTCGGCGCGCAGGTCGTCGTCGAGCGGAATGCGGGCGAGCTGGGCGTCGGACAGCGCGGCCAGCGCTTGCGCCAGCTTGAGCACGTCCAGCGCCTCGCGGCGCAGTTGGCTGCGGCTGGGCCGTTCGTCGCGCGGGACGTAGACGTGGGAATCGTCGTCGCGATCGTGCATCATTCGTCAGTTACGCAAAGTGGAAATCATGAACGCCATCATCGCACAATCGGACGACTCCCTCGCCCAACTCGATCGCCTCGCCGATCTCGCGCAGGACGTCGTGCGCCGCTGCCGCGCCGCCGGGGCGAGCGACGTCGAAGTCGGCGCCAGCATCGACACCGGCCTTGCTGTGAACGTGCGTCTTGGCGAGGTCGAAACCATCGAGCACAACCGCGACCGCGCCTTTGGGGTGACCGTGTATTTCGGCCGGCGCAAAGGTTCGGCGAGCACGGCGGACCTGGCACCCGATTCCATCGCCAAGACCATCGAGCAAGCCTGCGCGATCGCGAAGTACACCGAGGCGGACCCGTTTGCGGGACTGGCCGATCCGGCACGGCTGGCGCGTGCGTTTCCGGATCTGGATTTGTGGCACCCGTGGTCCGTCGACGCGCAGGCCGCGATTGCGCTGGGCATGGCGATCGAAGATGCCGGCCGTGCGCTTTCTGGCATCACGAACTCGGAAGGCGCTTCGGTGCAATCGGGCGAATCGCTTGGCGTCTACGCCACCTCGCAGAATTTTGTCGGCCGTGAACGCGGCACGCGGCATTCGCTGTCGTGTTCGTTGATCGCGCAGGATGGCAACGGCATGCAGCGTGATTACTGGTACGAATCCGTGCGCGCCGCCGAGGATCTTCCGGATGTCGCCACTATCGGGCGCAAGGCCGCCGAACGCACGCTGGCGAGGCGCGACGCGCGCAAGCTCGACACACGCCAGTGTGCGGTGCTGTTCGCACCGGAAGTCGCGCGTGGCCTGATTGGGCATCTGGTTTCCGCCGTCAGCGGCGGCGCGCTTTATCGCAAGGCGAGCTTCCTGCTCGATCATGCAGGCAAGCAACTGTTTCCGGATTTCGTCGAAATCACGGAACGCCCGCATATCCCGCGCGGACAAGGTTCGGGCAACTTCGACAGCGAAGGCGTGGCCACTGCCGACAGCGATCTGATTCGTGCGGGTGTGCTGCAACGTTACGTCCTCGGCAGCTACTCGGCGCGCAAGCTCGGCCTGCAAAGCACCGGCAACGCCGGCGGCGTGCACAACCTGATTGTGAAGACGGGCGAGGACGATTTCGCCGGCATGCTGAAAAAACTTGGTACCGGTTTGCTGGTTACCGAAGTCATGGGGCAGGGCGTTTCCATCGTCACCGGCGATTACTCGCGCGGCGCCTCGGGATT
>JAICYA010000254.1 GCA_025934455.1 Rudaea sp. | reverse complement strand
GGCCGATCGGCGCGAGCAGTTGTTCATGGACCTGTCGCTCAACCTCAAGGGCGTGGTCGCGCAGCAGCTCATCCCGACGCCGGACGGCAAGGCGCGTCGCGTCGCGGTCGAGGTCATGCTCGGCACGCCGCTGGTGCAGGACTACATCCGCAAGGGCGAGATCCACAAGCTCAAGGACGTGATGAAGGAATCCACGAACCTGGGCATGAAGACCTTCGACCAGGCCCTGTTCGAGCTGTACCAGGCCGGCGAGATCTCCTACGAGGACGCGCTGCGCTACGCCGATTCGACCAACGAGGTGCGCCTGAAGATCAAGCTCGCTCAGGGTGGCGACGCGCACACGTTGTCGCAGGGCATGGATGGCGTGGAGCTGGTGGAGTCGTGAACGATTCTCGCGCCGCGCGGCGCGGGAATCTGGTTGCCATTACGGGTTCTGTTCGACCGTTTCGCGCAGCGCGATGCCGGTTGGCGTGGCGACCAGCTCGATGTCGGCCGAGCGGATCCAGTTTTCGTAAACCGCCATCATCTTCGACTGTTGCGCGAACTGCGCCTGCTTGTCCGCCGGCATCATCGCCTGAACCTTCTCGAAGGCATGCGTCAGCATGCCGTAGAACTTGCCGCTGAAACTCATGCGCATGAACACCGGTTCGTTCGCCGCCGGCGCGGCGAGATACGCGCCGAGTGTCGCGTCTTCGCCGTTGCCGATGGCGACGGCGAGCGCTTTCGGCGACATCGCCACGAATGCGGGCAAGTCCAGTTTCGGAATCGCTCCGGTGGGCAGCGCCACGGGTTTGCCGTCGGCGGCGATCTTCAGGTCCTTGAGTGGCGGCATGGCGAGTTGCGCCATCGCCAGTGCGGCGGCGGGATTGTCCGAACCCATCAGCAGCTTGCCGGAAAAAACCGGCATCGGAGTCGGACCCGCGCCGAGGTCGAAGCTGTCGAGCGTGAAGCGCGCGCCAGTCAGGTCGCTCGCCGGCGGCGGTACGGTGATGTCGATTTTTTTCTTGAAGTTCGCGAAACCGGAATTCAGTCCAGAGAGGCTGGGACAAGCGAACGGCTTGGCCGCGATCGCATCGGCCTGGGCGATCCAGAAATCCTTGAGTTTGAGCACCGGCAGCGACAGCGCCACGTCGAGCACGCCTTCACCCGGCTTGCCGGTACCGGGTGCGGTGCCGAGCGCGGCAGCGAGCTGCGCGGCCAGCGCCGGTTGCATTTCCAGTTGTGCACCGATGCGCACGCGTTGCACGCCGACCTCATTCGCGCCCATCACGAAGCGCGGGAACTTGCGCGCGAGGTCGAGATATTCAGCTTTGCAGGTCGCATCGCTGCCGCCGGTGGGCAATCCAAGCGCCTGCGCGATTTCGAGGTCGCTGCCCTGCGCCGGGCCGGTCAGGCGTTCGGCGATCTTGACGACATCGACGAAGCCTTCGCCGAAGTTCGAATAACCGTACTGTTTGGCGAGGTTGTCCAGGTCTGCGCCGTCCGCGATCGACTTGGCCGGGCGATCGATGCCGAGCAGGGTGCGCTTGAGCGCATCGCTGGCCTTGGCAGGCGCGAGGGTGGCGACGAATTGAGAGCCCTCGATCGCGAACATGGCCACGGCTTCTTCGTTGCCCAGGTACCAGTAATCCTGATCGCCGACTTTCGCGGTCGGCAGCGCGCCGCCGGACTTGTGTTCGATGTCGGCGATGGTGGCGCGGAATTTGGTTGCGTCGCCGAGTTCAAAGCGCAGCACGGGCACCAGACCCACGCCGTAGAAGGCGATGCGCATGTCGGGCCTGAGGCCGAGCTCGCGCAGCTTGTCCCAGGTGTCATGCGTCTTGAGCGTGTCGATCAGTGCGCGCGCGGCGGCGATCGCGTGTGAATCGTCGGGTTTGGCCGCAGCGAAGCGGTCGAGCGCGTTCTCGTAGACACCGAGCGCCACGGGCAGGTATTCGTGCATGCGCCGCGACCACTGCTCGGTGACGGCCTTGGGCGTGGGTTCGATGTTGGCGTAAACGTAGGGCGTATCTGCCGGCACGAAGGCGAGCGGTGCGGCGTTATCGACGGATTTCCTGGCGCAGGCGGCGAGCACGGTCGCGCCAACGACGAGCGCGGCAAAACGGTAACGGCGTTGCATGGCTTTTCCCGGATGGGCCGCGGGCGCGGCTGGGGAATTATGCCTTGTCGGCGAGCAGTTCGGCCAATGCGGCCATGCGCACGAATACGCCGTTGGCGACCTGTTCCAGGATCAGCGATTGCGGTCCGTCGGCGACGTCGCTCGCGATTTCCACGCCGCGGTTGATCGGGCCCGGATGCATGACGCGGCAGTCCGGCGCGGCGCGGCGCAGGCGCTGCGCGGACAGGCCGTAACGCTGGAAATACTCGGCCTCGGACGGAATCGCTGCCGCCTGCATGCGCTCCTTTTGCAGGCGCAACATGATGGCAACGTCCACATCGGCGATCGCTTCGTCGAAATCGTGGAAAATGCGACATTGTGGAAATTCGCTCGCCTGCGGGGCCAGTTCCGGCGGCGCGCACAGGCGAATTTCGCGCACGCCGAGCGCGGCGAGCGCGTGCACGTCCGATCGCGCGACGCGCGAGTGGCGTATATCGCCGCAGATTGCCACGCACAGCTTCGAGAAATCCGCAACGTGTCGGCGCAGCGTCAGCGCATCGAGCAGGCCTTGCGTCGGATGCGCGCGGTTGCCGTCGCCGGCGTTGAGCACCGCGGCATTGGAGCGTAGATTCGCGGCGATGAATTCCGGCGTGCCCGACTCCTTGTGGCGCACGACGAAGGCATCGCAGTGCATGGCTTCGAGCGTGTGCACGGTATCGAGCAAGGTCTCGCCCTTGACCGTGGACGAGCTGGCGATGTCGAAATTGATCACTTGCGCGCCGAGGCGCTGCGCGGCCAGGTCGAACGAGGTGCGGGTGCGTGTGGACGGCTCGAAGAACAGGTTGATGACGGTGCGCCCGCGCAGCAGGTCCAGCGGGCGCGTGCCGCCGCGGCTTTGCGCGCGCAGGTCGTCGGCGCGGTCGAGCAGGGCAACGATCGTCGCGCGCGGCAAGCCGTCGAGCGTGAGCAGATGGCGCAAGCGGCCGTTGGCGTCGAATGGTGTGGCGGATGCGTTGTCCATTTTTATGCGTTTTGCCCGAGCCAGGTTTCGATGATGATTTCCGCCGCGACCGCATCCAGCGCCGCGGCATGCTTGCGCCTGGCCTGTCCGCTGGCGCGGCGTTGCGCAAAGCGCTGCGCGGCTTCGCGCGAACTCAGGCGTTCGTCCACGAGCTGCGTCGGCAGCTTGCTGCGTGCGCCGATCTGCGCGGCGAATGCGCGCGCCGCCGCGCTGTTTTTCTGTTCTTCGCCACCCATCGTCAGCGGCAGGCCGACCAGCAGGATCTGCGGCCGCCACTCGCGCATGAGCGCATCCACGCGCGGCCAATCCGGGCCCTGCGTGCCGTTCGCGATCACCTCGAGCGCACGCGCGGTGCGCGTCAACGCATTGCCGACCGCGACGCCGATGCGGCGCGCGCCGTAGTCGAAGCCGAGCGCGGTTGAAACTGTTTCAGGCGTGGCCGGCATAGTCGGTCAGACTGGCGATATTGACTCCCACCAGATTCGCCGCCGCTTCCCAACGCGTCTCCAGCGGTGTGGAAAACAGGATCGCTTCGTCCGCCGCGCAGGTCAGCCAGGCGTTTTCCTTCAGCTCGTTCTCGATCTGCCCGGGGCTCCAGCCGG
>JAICYA010000030.1 GCA_025934455.1 Rudaea sp. | reverse complement strand
CGGCGAATCGAGCAGCTTACGATAAGCGCGATATGTTTGCCGGCCCACTGCGATTCCCAGCCGGTTGTGAAGTTCGGGCGGCAACTGTTTGTTGCTGGCGACATCCCAGCGACTGACGAACAAGGAAGCGACCGAGCCGACCTTTGGATCCATTCCGGCTTCGATGCGGCGTTCGATGCCGCTTAGGTATGCCCGGGCGGCGGCAATGTATTGTTCGCACGAAAACAGCAGAGTCACGTTGATCGGAATACCGAGAAAAATCGCTTCCTCGATCGCTGCAATGCCCTCCGGGGTCCCCGGAATCTTGACGAACAGATTGGGTGTGTCGGCCTGATGGTGGATTCGCGCCGCCGCGGATATGCTCGCCTGCGTATCGTGGGCAAGGAGCGGCGAGATTTCCATCGAGACCCAGCCATCGGCCTGGGCGGTCTCATCGAATACCGGGCGGAACAGCTTGGCGGCGCGGCGCAAATCCTCAAGGGCGAGTTCGATGAAAAGTTCCTCGCCAGAAAGACCGGCCCGCGTCTTGGCTCGGATGCCATCGTCGTAAGCATTGCCATCGCCGATCGCGGCATCGAAGATGCTCGGATTGGAAGTCAGACCTGTGATCGAATCCTCCGCGATGTATCGCGCCAGCGTACCGTCGTCGAGCAGGGTACGCGTGATGTTGTCCAGCCACAGGCTCTGGCCGAGATCGTGCGTTCGAGCCGTAGGTTTCATGCTTGCCTCGCAATTGGCGCAGGTCCGGACATGCCGGACATCGTGGAAGAATTCCAATCGAGCAACGCGCCGATGTTTTCGGCAGTCATGTCGGACTGCCTGTAATCACCGATGTGCTTCGGGTCCAGCGCGTAATGCCCTTGCCGCACAAACACTGTCGTGAGCCGGTTTTCCAGAGCGATTTTCATTGCCTGAAGAACCCGCAGCTTGTCGTCCACCATCACGTAATGCGCGGCCGGATAGCGCTGGGCGACTGCTTCCAGCATTTGTTCCTTGTGGATGTAGATCAGCACGCGCCCGTCTACGGCGTCCCAAAGTCCCGAACGCTGCACTTTGCGCGGCTGGAAGACCACATCGCCGTCGGAGAGGATCACGGTCCGGCCGAGCCCGCCAAGATGCCGGACAACATCTAACGCTGCCGGGTATAGCCGCTCCGCGAATGGATAGTCCAACAAAAAGGCGGACATCAAAAGCAGCCGCGGATCGTTCATGTCGCTCAATCGGTAGCGCTGCAAGGCGCCCAGGTAATCCGCGTAGCCCAGTTCCTCGCGCAAGGCCTCGAAGATTTTCCAGTAGCGCTGCCTGCCGACAGCACCAAATTCGCGTTCAAGGCGATTGTCGAAGTCGGCTTCGATGTGATCGTTGTCGAGCAAGGTGTTATCGACATCGAGCAGAAAAACCACGTCGTCGGGTCCCATCATGTTGGTGCCTGCTTCCGCGCCGGGTTGTGCCAGCCACCATCTGCGGCGATCAGCGCATCCGCCTGCTGCGGCCCCCAACTGCCCGGTTTGTAGGAAAATGCCGGATGGTGGTTTTCAATCACCGGATTGACTGCCGCCCAGGCGGCCTCGACGGCGTCCTCGCGCGTGAACAGCGCGCCATCGCCGGCAATGGCATCGCCGAGCAGGCGCTCATAGGGCGATTTCTCCCCCGGTTCCTGCTCCGAGAGATAGAGTTCGCGCTGATCGCCAAGAAATTCCTTGCCCGCGCGTTTGACGCGGGCGGCAAGCGCGACCGCGGAGTCGGGAGACAGTTTGAAGCGCACGTAGTTGGCCCGCCCGCCGGCTGGCGCTGCGTCATCAAAAAGTTTCTGCGGCGGTGGCTTCAACTCGACGACGATCTCGGCCGCAGTTTCCGGCAGACACTTGCCGGAGCGCAGGTACCACGGCACGCCGCCCCAGCGCCACGAGTCGATAAACAACCGCAGCGCACAGTAAGTTTCGACATCGGAATCCTTCGCCACGCCCGGCTCCGCGCGATAGCCATCATACTGACCGCGCACCAGGTCGTCCAACTGCAGAGGGCGCATCGCCTGGAATACCTTGACTTTTTCGCCGTGCACAGCGCCAAAACCCTGATAGGCCGGCGGCTCCATTGCCAGCAGCGCGACGATCTGCAGCAGATGATTCTGAACGACATCGCGCAGGCAGCCGACGGTTTCAAAGAACGCACCGCGACCGGTGACACCGAATTCCTCGGACAGCGTGATTTGTACGCTGGCCACGCAATTGCGATTCCAGATCGGTTCCAGAAACGAATTGGCGAAGCGGAAATACAGAATGTTCATGATCGCTTCCTTGCCCAGGAAGTGATCGATACGGAAGATCGAATCGTCAGAAAACGCCGATGTCAGGATGCGATTGAGCGTTTGCGCAGAAGCCAGATCGCGGCCGAACGGTTTTTCAACCACGACTCGCGCATCGCCGGCACAACCCGATTTCTGCAATCCCTGGATTACGGTGGTGAAGAGGTCCGGCGGAATGGCAAGGTAATACAGGGGCCGGCACGCGCCGCCCAAAGCCTTCTTCAGAAATTGAAACGTCGCCGCATCGTTGTAATCGCCATCGACGTATTGCAGCCGCGACGAGAGCGCGGCAAACGCGGCCTCGTCAACCTTGCCGCCTTGGTCTTTCGCCGCCTGCGCCAGACTGTCATGAGCGCGCTCGCGCAGTTTTTCAATAGACCAGCCGGAATGCGCCACGCCGATGATCGGCACATCCAGACCATCGCGCAACATCAGCGCCTGAAGCGCGGGGAATATCTTCTTGTAAGCAAGATCCCCGGTTGCGCCGAACAGGACCAGGGCATCGGATCGGGTTACTTCCATCGTGATCGGCCGCTTTTATTTGCACTGACCCCACTTGGGCGGGAAGTGGGATAGCTCGGTGCCAGCGATAGACTCTCGATGAGGCGGCGCACCAGCGCACTGTCGGGTTTGTGGGTCGGACATGCCGATTTGTGGAAACCAGCGTGCAATTCTCCATTTCGCCGCTCTTCGCATCCACCCCCTCCGTACGCGATTGCGGTCAAGAATGCCTCGAGCTGTACGCCAGTACGAATCATCGTTTCTGCAAGACGCATGTTCGCGCCTCCAGTGAGCCCCCGATAAACCCACTCCGGACTCGGCGAAACGGTGCGTACCGGGCGCACCTCATCGAATTTTCACGATCGTTACCGGCTGCCGGGTGAACGGTGGCCGTTCGCCTTACACGCCCGACTTACCCGGAGTCTCTCACGCAATGATTTCAGTACGCTTTCTGATTCGCTCGGCGGATTGATTGCCCTGAGCGGTACCACCGGAAGCGATCGATGTTTGGCGAGTCGAAAGATCGGTGAGCACAAATTGTTCATGAGCTGTGCCCTGACTTGAATCGGTTTGATTCCGCTACGGCTTTCATTCGCACTCTGGAGCGGTAATCGCATCGTCTAACTTCTGGTTGCCGATGTATGTACGGTGTCGCACGCAGGACGTTCCGCCGCTGGCAGGACCGGGATCGGGTGGCGGCAAGACGCGCGCGTGCAGGCAATCCGGGAATCGGCCCGTATCCGAAGGCGTTTGGTGTTGAGTTCCACCCAATACTGAGCCGCATGTGATGCGCCTGGTTGGCGTAATTTGTGCGCGCCGCGTATAAACATTTCGTCGCTTTATCGCAGTTCTCATCGCGCGGCGTTGACGCTACTGTGTCGGCACAAGTTTTGCTGGTGCGCAATACTTGTATCGATCGGAATCTGCGTCATGTTGACTTCGGCGAACACCACCAATTGCGCTCGCAACCTGTTCACCTCGGCGCTGACTTCGACTGCGGGCAATCAGGGACAGCGCATCCTCATGACCGCCGATACGACGAAGGAAACCTGGACGTATTCCCTTACGCTGAGCCGCGCATTGATCGCTGCAGGGCATGAGGTCGTGCTCGCCAGTACCGGCAAGTTGCCGGATCGTCATCAGCGACGCGAGGCTGCCGCGGTCAGCGGGCTCGCGCTGTATTCGAGCGCCTACAAGATTTCCTGGTCGGACGATTGTTGGGACGATCTGCGCGCTGCCGGACATTGGTTATTGAGCATTGTCGCGGCGGTGAGCCCCAGCGTTGTGCACTTGAACGATTTCGGCCACGCCGATTTGCCCTGGCACGCGCCGGTCATACAGGTCGTGCACGATTGCATAGAGTCGCGCTGGCAAGCGGTAAATGGATCGCCGCCGCCGGCTTGCCTGCGGCGCTATCGCCAAAGCGCCGCTGCCTCGCTGCGAGCGGCGGATAGAATCGTCACGCAATCGCGCGCGATGCAACGAACGCTCTATCGGCATTACGGGTCGTTGTCGGCCGTGCGTGTCATTCCCGCCGGCCACGAACCCATCAATTTACAGGGGCGCGCGAAAGGTCAGTTCATCCTTTCCGCAGGGTACGTCGGCGACGGTGCCGGAAATATCGCAACGCTGTCGCGCGCGGCCGCGCGAGTCGCATGGCCTGTCTGCATCGCAGGATCGGGGACGAATGCCGATAATTCGGGCGTCGGGTTGCAAGATGTCTGCTTGCTCGGCGAATTGCATCGCGCGCACCTGCGGGCGTGGCTCGCGCGGGCGCCGATCTTTGCATTGCCGGCGCGCTACGAACCCGGTGGTCAAACATTGCTTGAGGCAGCGCAATCGCGCTGCGCTCTTGTGGTCGGCGACATAGACAGTTTGCGCGAAGAATGGAATGGCGCGGCGGTCTTCGTCGATCCGGATGACGACGCAGGTCTGGCGTCTGCACTGCAACGTTTGATCTCGAACCCGGCCGAACGCGAAGATTACGCCAACCGTGCATTGGCGCGGGCGCGTCGCCGCACGGTCTCTGCAATGTCCGCGGCGTATGCGAAAATATACGCGGAGCTGACAGCAGAGCATTTCGGTGCAGCCGCCGTCGCGGCGCGACCATCATTGCGCATGCGGCTGGCTACGTGAGCGTTTACGATGCAGACTGCTCGTTATCTTCGGTCTCGCCGACCAATTCGTCGCCGATCAGTCCGAGTTCGCGATAGCGCAGCAGGCGGTTGTAGATCGTCTTTGGCGTGATGCCGAGTGTTAGTGCCGCCTGGCGCTTGTTGTTGTGATGGAAGGCGAGTGTCTTTAACAGCATCGCGTGTTCGATATCGTCGAACGACATGCCAACGTGAAAATTCACGAAATCGTTACCGTCTGCTCGTTGCGCCGGCAGCAGCTCAGCATGCGGCTCGATGGTGTCGTCATTGGCGAGGATGTAGTTGCGCAGTACGGCGTGCCGCAGTTCGCGCACGTTGCCGGGCCACGCTTGCGCCACAAACTCGCGCTGCATTTGCGCAGAGAAGACCTTGTGCGTGCCGTAGCGCGCGTTAAGGTTGTCGAGAAAATATTGCGCGAGCACCGGGATGTCGCCGCTGCGTTTGCTGAGCGTCGGCACGACGAGCGGGAATTCGACCAGTCGATAGTACAGGTCGGAGCGCAGTGTGCCGGCACGAATCGCACGCTGCGGATCGATGTTCGTCGCCGCGATCACGCGCACGTCGACCGGGATCTCGCTCGATCCGCCGACGCGCGTCAGCGAGCGGCTTTCGAGGGCGCGCAGCAGGTAGACCTGAAGTGCGAGCGGCATCTCGGTAATCTCGTCGAGAAACAACGTCCCGCCTTCGGCCTGCTCGAAGTAGCCGGCATGCGTCTGCAGCGCGCCCGTGAACGAGCCGCGCTCGTGCCCGAATAATTGACTGCCCGCGAGTTCGCTTGTGATCGCTCCGCAATTAACCGGCACGAATCGGCCCTGGCGACCGCTCAGGTGATGGATCGCGCGCGCCACGAGTTCCTTGCCGGTGCCGCTTTCGCCGCGCATCAGCACACTGACATTGAGCGGAGCGACGCGGCGGATGTGTTCGAACATGTCGCGCATCACAGGCGCATGCCCGATCATCTCGCCGAGATTCGGTGCAGCGTGTGCGGGCTGGCGCAGTTGCGCGCGTGCGTGCGCTGCCTCAAGCAGCTTGATCATGACGTCCGGACCGAGCGGCTTGACCAGATAAAGGCCGACCGGCGAGTTCACCGCCCGCGCCGCGGATTCGACCGACGGACACCCGGTGACGATCGCAATCGTGCCGTGCGCGTTCGCATTGATTTCGTCGAGCAAGTCGAGCCCGTTGCCGTCCGGCAAATTCAAATCGATCATCGTCAGATCGAAATGCTGGTCCTGAGTTAACCGCCGCGCGTCGCGCAACGTAAGCGCCTGTGAGGCCTCGCAGTGGTGAAGTTGCGCCAGATAGCGGGCTGCGCGCTGGAATTCCGCATTATCGTCGACGATCAGAACATTGCCTACGGGCTCCTGCAGGCTCATTTTCCGCGTCGGTGCATCCTTTCGTAGCGAACTGGACATTAGGGTCACGCGAACAAAAGCAGGGAGTGACTCCGCAGGAAAGGAATTCCCTCAACGTCGACGCCAGATTCGTCCATGCAGTCGTGCATGTCGCTGTCGAGCGTGTGCGGTATCAAATTCGTTTGCTGCATTAACTGCGCCAATGCGCAAGACCGTGAGATGGAGGCGCGAACGACGACGCACTACGCCGCAGGATTCATGACATCGATTCAGATTCACAGTATTGGAATCGACCCGTCATTGTGCTGGACGTGATCCGAGGATCGCCATGTCTAGCACGCACCGTTTCTGCGCTGGGCAGAGCCTATGCGACGGATGTTAGGCAGCGCCGGCGCGAGAGAAATGGAAACGTTTTCCGGGTCGAACAGCGAAATCGACCCTGCATTTTGCAAAAACGCGGTAACCGCAGCGTGCATTTTGCAACAACCTCAGGCGCAATGGCGCCACGCGAACGGTTCGGGCGCAACGAAGGTGTGTCTGACCGGCGCTATTGCCGGCGCCTCGCTGGATGGTACGTATGACGACGGCAGCAGACGATCGTACTCATGCTTGACCACGGAGTAGCACTCGCAAGCGCGACGTTCGAGTCCGGCGCGATCGATCACCACGATGCGGCCGCGCCTGTAGCGAATGAGACCCGCCATTTGCAGCTTGCACGCAACCACCGTCACGCCCTCGCGGCGCACGCCGAGCATATGCGCGATCATTTCCTGGGTCACAACGATCTCGTTCGATTCGAGGCGATCGAGGTACAGCAGCAACCAGCGGCACACTTGCTGATCGAGCGAATGATGGCAGTTGCACACGGCGACCTGCGAGGTTTGCACGAGCAGTGCCTGCGCGTACAACAGCATCAGCTGCAGCGTGGCCCCGCTGCGGCTGCATTCCTCGAAAAACAAATTTGCCTTGATGCGATAGCCTTCGCCGCCGTTCTGTACCACGGCGCTGTGTGTCGTCGAACCACCGCCCATGAATAAGCCGACACCGATAAGGCCTTCGCTACCCACGGCAGCGATTTCGGCCGTCGCACCGTCTTTCATCACGTACAACATCGACACGATCGCCGTGGTCGGAAAATACGCGTGACCAAGGCGACAGCCGGATTCGTGCAGCACCTTGCCGCGCGGTAGTTCGACGCGCTCCATGCGGGGCAATATCCTTGCTAGATCGCGCGGTGGGAGGGCGCCGAGTAGGCGATTTTGCAGGGGGTGGGTCGACATGATGAATCTCCTTGGTGTGCCCGATGTTGCGCAGCACCCCCGAATGGGGTGCCGTGAGGTCCGAATGCGAGGCTGATTTGGCGTCGAGACGGCCGTTGTTTTGCGACCATCACGCAAGGTTCGTGCCGAGTCTTCGCCAGCACGTTTTGCACCGTTCGCACACTAGCCGCGCGCATCGCGTCGGTGAAAGAAATAGGCGCGAGTGAAATAAATACTCAGCGCCTGCGGGCATCCTCGTGTCGCAAGGATATGTGCCCAAACGCACCGAACAAGTGCGACGTGTTCGACTAGCGTTGCCGCATGTGTGCAATTGAATCGCTCAATCTCGCTGCGTTGTTGCCCGACGATGTCGTCAGTGTCGTCGCCTCGCCGCGTCACGAATGCATGCCGCTGCTGGACGAGGAGGCGGACTATGTCGCCAGCCGAAATATGCACCCGCGTCGGGAGGACGAGTTTCGTGCGGGTCGCGCCTGCGCGCACGAAGCAATGGCGGGGTTCGGATTCGACCGCTGGCCGTTGTTGCCCGCACCGACCCGCGAGCCGCAGTGGCCGCAGGGAATCGTCGGCAGCATCACGCATTGCCGCGGATATTGCGCGGCGGCAGTGGCGAGCGAAAGCTGCTGCACCGGCATTGGCATCGATGCGACCGCAATCGAAAGTGTTGGCGATGACGTGGCACCAATCATTTGCAGCGACGAAGATCTCGAGCGCTTGCGTCGGTGCGCGCCCGCCGGGCGTCGCCTCATGCTAGCAATGATATTCAGCGCTAAGGAAAGCGTATTCAAGGCGGTCTTTCCGAGTACGCGAATCACATTCGATTTCGAGCACGTGGCGATACGGTCCGATCCGGATGGCAGTTTCCACGCGCGCGCATCGAACCGGCTATTGGCACAGGTGATCGGCGACATCGACGGCCGGTTCGAAGTGCGAGGAAGCACGTTGATAACCGCGGTTGTGTTCCACCGCCCAGGCGGATGACATGAAAATTCTGGTTACCGGCGCCGCCGGATTCATCGGAGCGGCCTTGAGCGAAAGACTGCTGCGTCGCGGCGACGAAGTCGTCGGGCTCGACAATCTCAACGCCTACTACGATCCGCGCTTGAAGCATGCGCGGCTCGAGCGGCTGAACGCATGGGACGCGTTCACGTTCGTGCGCGCCTCGCTCGAGGATCGCGGCGCGATCATGACCTTGTTCATGCGCCAACAACCGGTGCGCGTGGTCAACCTTGCGGCGCAGGCCGGCGTGCGCTATTCGATCGAAAACCCGTACGCGTACGTCGAGAGCAATTTGGTCGGCTTCATCAATATTCTGGAAGCGTGCCGCCATCATCAGATCGAGAACCTGGTCTACGCTTCATCGAGTTCGGTCTACGGCGCCAATCGCCTGCTGCCATTCTCGGTGCGCGATCCGGTAGACCATCCGGTCAGCCTGTACGCTGCCACGAAGAAGGCGAACGAATTGATGGCGCACACCTACAGCCATTTGTACGGCCTGCCGACCGCCGGGCTGCGCTTCTTCACCGTCTACGGGCCCTGGGGTCGGCCCGACATGGCGCTGTTCCTGTTTACGCGCAAGATCCTCGCTGGCGAGCCGATCGATGTGTTCAATCACGGCAACCATTCGCGCGATTTCACCTATATCGACGACATCGTCGAAGGCATCGTGCGCGTGCTCGATCGCGTACCTGTGCCGGACGCAAAATTTGATCCGCTCAATCCGAATCCGGGTTCGTCGTCGGCACCGTATCGCGTCTACAACATCGGCAATCAGCGCCCGATCAAGTTGATGCGCTACATCGAAATCATCGAGGAGTGCGTTGGGCGCAAGGCGGTGAAAAATCTCAAGCCGATGCAGCCGGGCGATGTACCCGACACGTGGGCCAATGTCGACGAGCTCGTCAACGATGTCGGCTATGCACCGACGATACCGGTTGAAATCGGAGTGCGCCGATTCGTCGATTGGTATCAGGCGTTTTACGGCAATCAGGAGCCGGCCGCGACGGCCGTTGCAGCATGAGGCACGCAACGCGTCTACTTCGAATCATCGCCGCGCTGGCCGTCCTCTCCGTGTGCTCGTTGCGCGCCGCCGAGCCCGAAGACGTGGCGCCATTGCCCGTTAAGACGTACCACATCGGTGTCGACGATCGCGTGATGGTATCGGTCTGGAGGAATCCCGATCTTAGCGTGACCGTGCCGGTACGGCCGGACGGCAGGATCTCGTTGCCTCTTATCGGCGACGTGGCTGCCGGCGGTCGCACGCCCGAAGAAGTCGCGGCCGACGTGAAGCAGCGCCTCGCCACGTATATCCGCGATCCGCAGGTTGCCGTGGTGATGACCGACCTGCGCAGCATCGAATATCTGTCGCGTGTGCGCGTGACCGGGGCGGTGCATCAACCGATTTCAATCACCTATCGCCAGGGCATGACCGTGCTCGACGCCGTACTCGCGGCGGGTGGGCCCAACGAGTTCGCCTGGGGCGATCGCACGCAGCTGTACCGCAAGAATAAAGACGGCGGCACGAAATCGTTCGACGTGCGTCTGGACAAGATCATGAAGAAAGGCGACCTCACCACTAACCTCTCGCTCGAGCCCGGCGACATCATCACCGTGCCCGAGCGCATGTTTTGAGTCCTGTCATGAATGCATTGATTCCGCGTAGCGAAACGCCAGAAATCTTTCTGCTTGAAGCGCGACGGCGGCGTTCGACCTTGGTGCTGCTGTTTGCCCTGATCGCCACCGCGGCGCTGCTGGCGGCATTTTTCTGGCCGAAAAAGTACGCAGCGTCGACGACCGTACTGGTGCAGGAAAACAACATCATCAAACCGCTGACCGAGGGCCTGGCGGCACCGACGGAGGTGGCCGATCGCGCCGGCATCGCGCAGGAAGTGATCTTCAGCCACGAGATCATGGACAAGATCCTCGCCGACGGCGGCTGGTTGAAGAGCAATCCCTCTCCGCTCGAGAAGGTGAACCTCATCAAGCAGATCGAGACCAACACCACCATCGTCGCGCCGCGCCCGGACCTGCTGCAGATCTCCTACGCCGACACCGATCCCACGCGCAGCTACAACGTGACCCGCGAGATGGCGCGCCTGTTCATCGACGCCAGCCTGGCTTCCAAGCAGAAGGAAAGCACCAGCGCATACGAGTTCATGAACAGCCAGGTCCAGGCTTACGCGAAGAAGCTGCAGGCCTCCGGCGAAAAGATCAAGGACTTCCTTGAGAGCCATGGCGATGCAGCGCCGGGCAACCAGGTGGACACCAACACCCGGATCGCGCAGTTGCGGCAGGAAATGGAGACCGCACGCATCGACATCGCCGAGCTGGGCTCCAAGGCGTCCACGCTGGGCGGCCAACTCTCCGGCCAGTCGGCGGTGGCCATCGCGCAGACGCGCGCGGGCGTCTACGCCGACGAGATCGCGCAACTGCAGGCGAAGCTGGCGCAGCTCAAGCTCACTTATACCGACAGCTATCCGGACGTGGTCCGCACCCGCCATCAGATCGACGACTTGCGCCAGCAAATGAAACAGGCGCAGGACTCCCCGGCACCGGCGCTGCCCGGCGCGATAGGGAACGGCGTGGTGGCATTCAATCCGGTCTACCAGGGCATCGCGACCCAGCGTGCCGACGTGCGCGGCGATCTCGCCGCCGCGCAGGCCCGGCTCGTGGCGAGCTCCTCGCAACTGAAGGACGAGCTGGAGCGCAGCAAGCGCGTCGCCGCGACGGCCGACGAGAT
>JAICYA010000356.1 GCA_025934455.1 Rudaea sp. | reverse complement strand
TGCGGCGTGGAAATCACCGATAGTCCTTATGTCGTCGCCAACATGCGCATCATGACACGCATGGGCGCCGCGGCGCTCGCGCGCATCGAGCGCGAGGGCCACGAGCGAGCCGCTTGCGGCGAGCGGGAAGACTCGTTCGTCAAAGGACTGCACTCGACCGGCGAACTCGATCCGCACAAGCGCTTCATCATGCACTTCCCCGACGAGCTTTCGATCAAGTCGATCGGTTCGGGCTACGGCGGCAACGCCCTGCTCGGCAAGAAATGCCACGCCCTGCGCATCGCATCAAAGCAGGCGCGCGACGAAGGCTGGCTGGCCGAGCACATGCTGATCGTCGGCATCCAGAATCCGAGGGGCGAGACGCATTACGTCGCCGCCGCGTTTCCGTCGGCCTGCGGCAAGACCAACCTCGCCATGCTGATTCCGCCGGAAAGCTATCGCAAGGCGGGCTGGAAGGTCTGGACGGTCGGCGACGACATCTGCTGGATGACGCCGGGAGCCGATGGCCGCCTGTGGGCGATCAATCCCGAAGCGGGGTTCTTCGGCGTCGCGCCGGGCACCAGTGCGAAGACTAATCCGAACGCGCTGGCCATGCTCAACCACGACACGATCTTCACCAACGTCGCCGTCACCGCCGATGGCGAGCCGTGGTGGGAAGGTTTGCCCGAAGGCGTGCCGGTCAAGGATTGGCAGGGCCGCGACTATGTCCCCGCGAACGGGCCGGCCGCACATCCGAATTCGCGCTTCACCGTGTCCGCGCGGCAGTGCCCGAGCTGGTCGCCACATGCGGAAGACGCGCAGGGCGTGCCGATTTCCGCCATCGTTTTCGGCGGCCGTCGCGAGCACCTGGTGCCGCTGGTGTTCGAGGCGCGCGACTGGACGCACGGCGTGCTGGTCGGCGCGGCGATGGGCTCGGAAACCACTGCCGCCGCGACCGGCGCGGTTGGCGTGCTGCGTCGCGATTCGATGGCGATGAAGCCGTTCTGCGGCTACAACTTCGCCGACTATTTCGCGCACTGGCTGAGCTTGGACAAGCCCGGCGCGAAGCTGCCGAAGATCTTCCACGTCAACTGGTTCCGCAAGGGCTCGGACGGCAAATTCCTGTGGCCGGGCTTCGGTGACAACATGCGCGTGCTGGAATGGATCCTCGGCCGCAGCAATGGCAGCGAAGGCGCGGAAGAAACCCCGATCGGCAACATCCCGCGCGCGCAGGACCTGAATCTCGACGGCCTGGACCTAGCGCACGCCAAGCTCGAAGCGCTGCTGCATGTCGACACGGAAGGCTGGAGTGCCGAGTACGAGAGCATCGGCGAATACCTCGCCTCGTACGGCGCGCGCATGCCGCGCAAGCTGCTGGATGAACATCAGCGGATTTCCACGCAGTTGACCGGCGAGGAAATGGAAGCGGTCGGAACGCCGTGAAAAACGCTTCTTCCGCCGATGGCAGCGGGAGAAGCGCTTAAACCCGGCACGCCGCCGCCGCATCCAAGCTCACGTATGGATGGCCTTGCCTTGACTGCCGATGTGCCGATTGCCGAACTGCCAGCCCGCGACGCGGATGCGGCGCTGGTGCGCCGTGCCGTCGGCGGCGAGGCGACGGCCTTCGAGCAACTCTACCGCCGCCATGCCGGGCGCGTGCATGGTGCGATCCTGCGCCTGGTCGGCATGGACCGCGCGCGGGCCGAGGAATTGACCCAGGATGCCTTCGTGCAGGCCTGGCGCAAGCTCGGCAGTTTTCGCCATGAAAGCGCGTTCTCGACCTGGATGCACCGGCTCGGCGTGAATACCGCGCTGATGGATTTGCGCATACGCCGCGAGGAAGACGCGACAGACAGCGATGAATTGCTGGCTGCGGCCGGCGGCGAGGTGCCGTTCTGCGCGGCCGAGCGTGGCGATCTGGAACGCGCGGTGGCGGCATTGCCGACACGGGCGCGCGCGGTGCTGGTTTTGCACGACGTCGAGGGTTTCAAGCACGAGGAAATTTCGGCCGAACTCGGCATGGCCGTGGGTTCGTCCAAGGCACAGTTGCATCGCGCGCGCGGATTGTTGCGCCGCGCACTCGCGGATCGCTGAAAGCGAAATCCGCGAAAAAAAGAGTGAGGAGATAAACCATGAACCATGAATTCCAATGGCGCAGCGAAATGCGCAAACTTGCTGGAGATGCACAACCGCAGCGCGACCTGTGGCCGCAGATCGCCGCGCGCATCGCCGTGCGTCCGGCAACTTCGCGCTGGCGCATGGGATTGGGCCTGGCGGCGACAGTGCTCGTGGCCGCCGGCGTCGTCGCGCTCGCGTGGCGCACGCAATCCGCAAACACGATTCCGATTGCCGCGACGGCGCCGGCTTACGACGCGACGAGCATGGCCGCGGACAACGCGCCGCTGGCCTGGGCCGTGCCCGCCAATCCCGCGCTGGCTGCCGCCTCGCGCGACCTGGACGGCGCCAGTGTGCAACTGCAGCAGGCGTTGGAACAACAACCGCAGGCCGTATTCCTGGTCGGCCTGCTCAACCGCACCAATGCCCAGCGCATGCGCCTGCTGCGGCAGGCGCCGAGCGTCTGACGAACCGACGAAGGACAGATCATGAAAAAGAACATTCTCCACATTGCAACATTGTGTGCATCGCTGGCC
>JAICYA010000169.1 GCA_025934455.1 Rudaea sp. | reverse complement strand
CAGGCGCCGCTGGCACGCCATCGCGCGGTTTATGCCGCGTTGGCGGACATGCTCGAAACCGATATCCATGCGCTCGCCGTCGAGGCGCGCACTCCCGATGAAACGCACTGAAGGTCGAAAAATGCGCAAGCTATTCCTGTTTACGCTCGTTGCCATCGCCGGTTGCTCGTCGAATGGTGCGGACAATCGCGTGATCCAGATGCCGGCGGGCGGTGCGGTGGTCGAAACCGTCAACGGCACGCCGGTGCCGCAAGACCTGCTCGATGCCGTGGCCGAGGCGCATCGCCTGGATACGACCCAGCCCAAGCAGCGCGAGCAGGCCCTGACCCTGGCAACGGATTTCGTGTTGCTGGCCCAGGCGGCGCAACGCGAGAATTTCCCTGCCGACCGCAAGTACCTTGCGCGTGTCGAGGCCGCGCGCCTGCAAGGCGTGGCGGACGCGACATTCGCCCAGTTCCAGCAACGCACGCCGATCAACGACACCATGCTCAAGGCCGAGTACGACAACCATGCCGCGCGTGCCGGCAAGGTTGCCTACGATTTCAGCCAGCTGCTGTTCGACGAGGATGACGATGCGCTCAAGGCCGAAGACGACATCATTTCGGGCAAGCCTTTCGACAAGGTTTTCGATGCCTGGCGCGCCAAGGCGAAACAGGCGCGCCGCTTCACGCGCGTGCTGCCCGACCAGCTTCCGCCGGAACTGGCCAAGGCGCTGTCGGAGTTGCGCAACGGCGATTCCACCAAGACCCCGGTCAAGACCGAGTTCGGCTGGCATGTCGTGCACCTGGACATCGCCAATCCCTACACGCCGCCGCCGTTCGACCAGGTCAAGGACGGCCTGCGCCGCAACCTGCAGATGAAGATCGGGCGCGAGCGCCTGGACAAGCTGCGCGAGCAGGCGAAGATCGAATATGCGCCGAACGTGAAGCCGCCGGCGAAGGCGACCGAGGCGGCACAGCCAGCCCAGGTGGCCCCAGCGGCGCCGGCAGCGAAAGACTACGGCAGTTCGACCTTGCCCGGCGCCTGCCACGCCGGCGCGCGATGCTCGGCGACCACGCTGGTGTAGATGCCGCCGCGCACGCCGAAGTCGGCGGACAGGCGCATGAAGCGCGGCTGCGTGGCTTTGACCAGATCGTCGAGGATGCGATTGGTCACGGCTTCATGGAAGGCGCCTTCGTTGCGGAAGCTCCAGACGTAAAGCTTGAGCGACTTGAGCTCCACGCAGGTCTTGTCCGGCACGTATTCCAGATGCAGGGTGGCGAAGTCCGGCTGCCCGGTTTTCGGGCACAGGCAGGTGAACTCGGGAATGCGCATGCGGATGGTATAATCACGGCCCGGTTCCGGGTTCGCGAACGTTTCCAGGGTTTTGCTGGGCGCGGTGGACACGGCACTCACTCCTGCTGCGGCTTTCTTGCGTGGGCGCGCACCTTAGCGCAAGCCCGGGCGCTGGACAATGCGGCGTCGCCAGTTTCTGAATGGAATCCCTCGAAGCACACCCATGCGTCTGACCACGATCAAGCTTTCCGGATTCAAGTCCTTCGTCGATCCGACCGTCCTGCACCTGCCGACCAACATGACCGGCGTGGTCGGTCCGAACGGCTGCGGCAAGTCCAACATCATCGATGCGATCCGCTGGGTGATGGGCGAGAGCGCGCCGACGCGGCTGCGCGGCGATTCGCTCAGCGACGTGATCTTTTCCGGTTCGACCGGACGCAAGCCGGTGGGCACGGCGTCGGTGGAGTTGATCTTCGACAATTCCGATGGCCTCGTCGTCGGCGAATACGCCAAGTACAACGAGATTTCCGTCAGGCGCCAGGCCAGCCGTGACGGGCAATCGCAGTATTTCCTCAATGGCGCGCGATGCCGCCGCCGCGATATCACCGATCTTTTCCTCGGCACGGGTTTGGGCGCACGCAGTTATTCGATCATCGAGCAGGGCATGATCTCGGAGATCATCTCCGCGCATCCGGACGAATTGCGCGGGCACCTCGAAGAGGCCGCCGGAATTTCCAAGTACAAGGAACGGCGCAAGGAAACCGAAAGCCGCATCAAGGCCACGCGCGAGAACCTGGAACGCCTGAACGACGTGCGCGAGGAAGTCGACAAGCAACTCGATCACCTCAACCGGCAGGCCAAGGCCGCCGCGCGCTGGCAGGAACTGAAGGCCGAACACGGCCAGCGCGAATCGGAACTGCGCGGCGTGCACTATCGCGCCATCGCCACCGAGATCGACGAGCACCACCACGCCCTGGCACAGGCCGACATCGTGATCGAGGGCCTTGTCGCCGAGCAGTGCCAGGTCGAGGCGCAGATCGAAGCGCATCGCGAAAAGCACCAGGCCGCCACGGATCACTTGAACCAGGTGCAAGGCGAGGTCTACCGCATTGGCGGCGAGATCGCTCGCGTGGAACAGCAGATCCAGCACAACAAGGAACTGCACGAACGCCTGGAACGGGCGCGCGCGGAAACCGAAAAGGCCCGCGCCGAGCTCGGCGAGCACATCGGCGGTGACCAGCAGCAGATCGAATTGTTGCGTGCGGCGCTGGCCGAAGGCGAACCCAGGCTGGCGGCGCTCAACGAGGCGGCGGTGAAAACCGCCGAAGCCCAGCGCGATGCCGAGGCGAAACTCGCCGAGTGGCAGGCGCAATGGGACACCTATGCCAAGTCTTCCGGCGATGCCTCGAAGGAAGCCGAAGTCGAACGCACGCGGCTGGATTACCTCGACAAGCAGGCGCTGGAGACGGCACGCCGGCTTGAAACCCTGCGGGCGGAAAAGCGCGGCGCGGATTTCGATGCGCTGAGCGAACAGCTCGGCAAATTGACTGCCGAGCACGACACGCACAAACAGACGGTCGAATCGCATACGCGCCTGCTCGACGAGCGTCGTGCCACCCATGAACAAGTGCTGGAAACCGAACGCGCGAATGCGTCCGCTCTGAACGAGGCACGCACTCGCCTGCAGGGTCTGCGCGGCAGGCTGGCTTCACTGGAAGCCTTGCAGCACGCGGCACTCGGTCAGGAAAAATCTGCGGCGAGCGAATGGCTCGCAAAACTCGGACTGGACAAATCGCGCCGCCTCGGCGAAGTGCTGCAAGTCGAAGCGGGCTGGGAAACAGCCGTCGAGACCGTGCTCGGCGGCCTGCTCGAAGGCGTGCTCGATGAAGCGCCACACGATCACGCCGGCGCTCTGGCCGACGTGCGCGAAGCCGATCTGGCGCTGATCGCGTCGGAAGCCGGCTCCAGCGGACCACAGGGCACGCTTGCCAGCGTGGTGAGCGGACCGCGATCGGCCATCACGATCCTGGCGCAGGTTCGCATCGCCGAATCGCTGGATCACGCACGCCGCATCGCATCGAGACTCGCCGCGAACGAGTCGGTGATCACCCAGGCGGGCGAATGGCTCGGTGTCGATTACGCGCGCGTACTGCGCCGTGGCGGGGCGCAGGCGGGCATGCTCGCGCGCGAGCGCGAAATCCAGAACTTGCGTGGCGAGATCGCACAGGCGCAGGCGCGCGTGGATCAGCTCACCGCTGAAATCGACGCGATCAAGTCGCGCAAGGCGGAGGCGGAAAGCGCGCGCGACGACGCCCAGCGCGAGCTTTACACCGCGCATCGCCGCGTCGCCGAACTCGCCGGACAGATGCAAAGCCATAGCGGCCGCATCGACACGGCACGCACGCGCGTGGTCAAGATCGACGAGGAAATCGCCGCGCTGCAGGCGCGCATGCAGGCCGACGAAGCGACCACGCGCGAGGCGCGCGCTCGCCTCGAACAAGCCATCGCGCGCATGGGCGAACAGGAGCAGCGCCGCCAGCACCTGGATGGCGAACGCCGGCGCCTGCTCGAAGCGCGCGAGGAAGCGCGCATGAATGCGCGCGAGGCTGGCGAACAGGCGCACCAGCACGCTCTCGGCATCGAATCCAAGCGCACCGGCGTGGCGGCACTCGAACAGGCCTTGCTGCGCATGAACAGCCAGCTCGCCCAGCTCGAGGCGCGCAAGACGGAAATCGCGCAGCAGCTCGAATCCGGGCAGGCGCCGCTGGCCGGCATCGAGGCCGAGCGCCAGACTTATCTCAACCAGCGCCTGCTCGTCGACAAGCAACTGGTCGAGGCGCGCAAGGGCGTGGAAGAACGCGACAATGAATTCCGCGGCTACGAAACCGAACGCCATCGCATCGAGCATGTGTTGTCGCAGCACCGAGAGGCCCACGCCGAGCGGCGCCTGACGCACCAAGGCCTGCAGATCCGTGCCCAGCAATTGCAGGAAGCGATCATTGCGGCTGGCCATGAGCTGCAGGCCGTGCTCGATGCGCTGCCGACCGGTGCCGATCCGGCCGAGTGGCAGCAGCAGCTCGAAGCCCTGGACGCCAAGATCAAGCGCCTGGAGCCGGTGAACCTCGCCGCGATTTCCGAGTTCGAGGAACAGTCGCAGCGCAAGGCCTATCTCGACGCCCAGCTCACCGACCTCAACACCGCGCTGGAAACGCTCGAAGGCGCGATCAAGAAGATCGATCGCGAGACCCGCCAGCGCTTCAAGGAAACCTTCGATCGCGTCAACACGGGTTTGCAGGAACTGTTCCCGCGCCTGTTCGGCGGCGGCCACGCCTTCCTCGAACTCACCGGCGAGGACCTGCTCGACGCCGGCGTGTCGATCATGGCGCGTCCGCCCGGCAAGCGCGTGACCAATATCTCGCTGCTGTCCGGCGGCGAGAAGGCGCTGTCCGCGGTCGCGCTGGTATTCGCGATCTTCCGCCTCAATCCGGCGCCGTTCTGCCTGCTCGACGAAGTCGATGCTCCGCTGGACGAAGCCAACGTCGGCCGCTTCTCGCAACTCGTCACCGAGATGAGCGAGCGCGTGCAGTTCCTGTTCGTCACCCACAACAAGGCGACGATGGAAGCCGCCATGCAGCTGTGCGGCGTGACCATGCGCGAACCGGGCGTGTCGCGCCTCGTGCAGGTGGACCTGGCCGAAGCGGCTAAACTGGCCGGAGCTGCGTGAGGATTCGTCGATGACCGTGCTCGCCTTTGCCTGGAATCCCGCCGTCGGCATCCCGCTGGCCATCGTCGGGGTGATCGTGCTGGCCCTGATCTGGCTGTTCGGCCAGCCCAAGAAGGAGCAGGGCAGGCGCCACATGCCCACCGGGCAGGGCAGTGGCGAACGCCGCGAACCCACGCTGGGCGAGGGCGAGACGGACGACATGCTGCTG
>JAICYA010000251.1 GCA_025934455.1 Rudaea sp. | reverse complement strand
AACCGGCGATACAATTCAAAGACTGTGGAAGCGTGGCCGAGCGGTTTAAGGCACCGGTCTTGAAAACCGGCAAGGGTGAAAGCCCTTCGTGAGTTCGAATCTCACCGCTTCCGCCAGCCTCTCTCCGCCATCCCTTGCTCCGGCGCGCGCATCGCGCTACGTTGTGCGCGGGGAAACAATGGGGGATTGCGATGATCCGCATCGTTCTGGTGGACGATCACGCGCTGGTGCGCACGGGGTTGCGCCTGATCCTGGAAAAGCAGGCGGATATGGAAGTCGCCGGCGAGGCCGAAGACGGCGAACGTGGACTCGCACTCATCAGACAATTCAAGCCGGACATCGCCCTGGTCGACGTGCACATGCCTGGCGTCTCCGGCATCGAAGTCACCGAACGCGTGCGCAAAGCCAAGCTCGAAACGCGCATCGTGATCCTGACGATGGTCGACGAAGCACCGTTTCCGAAACGCTTGCTCGAAGCGGGTGCGAGCGGCTATCTGACCAAGGGTTGTCCCGCCGACGAACTGGTCAAGGCCGTGCGCAAGGTCGCCGACGGCCAGCGTTACCTTGGTGGCGACATCGCCCAGCAACTGGCGCTGGCGACCATGGCGGGCGACGCATCGCCGTTTGAGGATCTGTCCGCACGCGAGCTCGAAGTGGCGATGATGCTGGCACAGGGCCGCGCCGCGAAGCACATCGCCGCGCGACTGCACCTGAGCGAGAAGACCGTCGCGACCTACAAGGCGCGATTGTTCGAAAAGCTCGGCATCGACAACGTCGTTGCGCTGGCGCATCTGGCCAGCGCCCACGGTTTGCTGGAAAAGACAGCAGGCGTTCCGGCGTAAGCGACGCGGACTCGCCGCCACGCCCGATTATTGCTGCGGTTCTTCCGGCTTCGGCGTTGAATTCGCGGCAGGATTTGCCGCTGGCTGCGTGGCAGGCGCAGGCGGATGCAGCGGCAGGTTCCCGGATTGCGCAGGCGCTGCCGGTTTCGGCGTCGGCGTGACGACGATCGGCGGCGGTGCGAAACGCGGCGGAATCGGCAAGGGCAGGCTCGGCATCAGCACCGGTACTGGTGGACGCGGCGCTGCAATCGGAGCTACCGGCTGAGGCGACGGAGCTTGCGTAGGCACTGGTACGGGAGCCGGTTTGGCCACGACTGGTGCTGCCGGTGTAGGCGCGACGGGCTGTGGCGCAGCGGTTTGCACCGGAGCGATGACCGGGATGGACAGCGCTGGTTGAACGGCAGGAACCGCTGTCGCGATCGAAGCCGGTGCAGGACGCGGCGGCGGAACTGGCGTCGTAGCAACTGGTGCAACGACCGGCGGCTGCGGTGCGACGACGGGTGCGGGCGGAACTACGGGCTTGGGCTCTTGTGCCACGACCGGCGCTGCAACCGGTGCTGCGATCGGCGCAGCTGGTATCGCGGGTATCGGCGAACTCGCAGGCATCGCAGGCACGCTCGGAGCAGGCACCGAGGGTTTCGGCGCTACCGGCGCCGCAACGGAAGGCGGGGCAGAAGGCACATTCGCACTGCGATCGGCATCCTCGTCGTCGAAGTCGAACACGACAGGCGCGGTCGAATCATGTGCGTGGAATTCTGTTTCACCTTCGTTCTTGCGACGGCGGCGTCCGCCACGGCGACCGCGGCGGCGCGAGCGCGTCGCTTCATCGCCCGCCGCATCGGCGTGTTGCGACGTTGATGGTGCCGGAACGGTCATGGCGTTCGTTGATGCGGGTGCAGGCGTGGACGATGGAGAACTGACCGGCACGCTGGCTGGCCCGATATCGCGCTTGGAATGTTCGGCTGCCGGTTGTGGTTGGGGCTGCGGCTTGCGCTGTTGTGTCTGCTGCGGATTCTGGCGTTGCGCTTCGCCGCGCGTGTTGTCGTGCTGCGGACGCTGGTCGCGGCGCTGCTGCTGTTTGTTGCCGCCATCGCGCGAACGTTCGCGATCGCGCTGACCGCGCGAATCGCCACGCTTTTCGTCGCGGCCGTTGTCGCGGCGTTGTTGCTGACCATTGCCGCGCGCCGGTTTCCCGCGAACAGCGGCGGGCACGAGTTCGGCAAGCGTTTTTTCCGGCGCGGCCGGCTTGTGGAACCAGCTCATCATGCGCGTGAAGAAGCCCGGCGTTGGCGCACGCGGGGGTGCGGCGGCAGGCTCCGGCGTTTCGCGCACGGGGGCAGGGCCGGCTGGCACGATGCCGCTGACCGCGGGCTTTTCGGGTTCGGCGCCGGGCTTGGCGATTTGCGGCGGCGGCACGGCGACGGCCGGGGTCAGGCGTTCGTAGCTGGGCTTCACGTCGCCGGGAATTTCGGCGGCGCGGATGCGTTCGATGTGGAAGTGCGGGGTTTCGAGTTTTTCGTCGGCGACGACGATCACGGGGACATCGTGGCGCTGTTCGATCTCGACGATGCCCTTGCGCTTTTCGTTGAGCAGGAAGTTCGCGACCATCGCCGGCACTTGCACCAGGACCTGGCCGGTTTTTTCCTTCATCGCCTGCTCTTCGACCAGGCGCAGCACGGACAGCGACAGCGATTCCACGCTGCGCACGCGGCCATGGCCTTCGCAGCGCGGGCATACGCTCTGCGTGGATTCGCCCAGGGACGGGCGCAGGCGTTGGCGCGACATTTCGAGCAGGCCGAAGCGCGAGATCTTGCCGATCTGCACGCGCGCGCGGTCGTGGCGCAGCGCATCGCGCAGCTTGTCCTCGACCTCGCGCTGGTGGCGCGGCGATTCCATGTCGATGAAATCGATCACGATAAGACCGCCGGCATCGCGGATGCGCAGCTGGCGCGCGACTTCCACCGCCGCTTCGCAGTTGGTGTTGAACGCGGTTTCCTCGATATCGCCGCCCTTGGTTGCCTTGGACGAGTTGATGTCGATCGCGGTGAGCGCTTCGGTCTGGTCGATCACGATCGAACCGCCGGAGGGCAGGCGCACGGTGCGGTCGAACGCGTTCTCGATCTGTGTTTCGATCTGGAAACGCGAGAACAGCGGCACCGTGTCGCTGTAGAGCTTGAGCTTGCGCAGGTTCTGCGGCATTACCTGCTGCACGAATTCGCGCGCGTCGTTGAGCAGTTCCTCGGAATCGATCAGGATCTCCCCGATGTCGTTGCGCAGGTAATCGCGCAGGGCACGGATGATCAGGCGCGATTCCTGGTAGATCAGGAACGGCGCGGGCCGCGACTTGCCGGCCTCGTCGATCGCCGTCCAAAGCTGCAGCAGGTAATCCAGGTCCCATTGCAGCTCTTCCGCTTCGCGGCCGAGGCCGGCGGTGCGGATGATCAAGCCCATGTCATCCGGAATCTTGAGCTGGTCGAGGATTTCCTTCAGGTTCGCGCGGTCGTCGCCCTCGATGCGGCGCGACACGCCGCCGGCACGCGGGTTGTTCGGCATCAACACCATGTAACGGCCGGCCAGCGAGACGAACGTGGTCAGCGCCGCGCCTTTGTTGCCGCGTTCTTCCTTCTCGACCTGGACCAGCAGTTCCTGGCCTTCCTTGAGCAGCTCGCGAATGCCGGCCTTGTTGTGGTCGGCACCGGACAGGAAGTAGTCGCGGGAGATTTCCTTGAGCGGCAGGAAGCCGTGGCGGTCGGCGCCGTATTCGACGAAACAGGCTTCCAGCGACGGTTCGTCGCGGGTGATGCGGCCTTTGTAGATATTGGCCTTTTTCTGTTCCTTGGACGGGGTCTCGATATCGAGGTCGTAAAGGGACTGGCCATCGACAATGGCCACGCGCAACTCTTCACGCTGAGTTGCGTTGATCAGCATACGCTTCATTTTTTT